>JBPEWS010000063.1:0-15656 GCA_052032465.1 Pseudomonadales bacterium | reverse complement strand
GGTGTTCAAGCATCCTATGATATAACGCTCGAACCTGCTTGGCAGGGCCTAACTGAGCTTAATCTAGCGTTTGAGTCTGGTGCGGTGTTAACAGCTTCAGCTGAGCAGTCCTTCAAGCAGTGGTTGCAGGCCATTACGCCGTTTTGTGAGTCATCAAGCTGCCAAATGCTGTTAACGCCTCACTCTGATGGAGTCGGTGATCGTTTGGGCAACCAACAGGTGAGAAAGGCGCGATACGCCGCTATCGCTGAGCAAATTACGGCGCAATTACCATTAACAACAACGCTTTATCACGATGCCTATATTACGGATGATTTGTCGGGTGAATTAGCAAGGCGAAATATTCTTATACAGTGGGTAAATCATGACTGATCGTGTGTTTAAAGTCTGTCTATTAGGTGCGCCAGGTGTTGGAAAAACCAGCCTATTGCATCGATTTGTTAACGACACTTTTAGTGATACGTACAAGACGACAGTCGGTGTGACGATCAAAACAAAAACATTAACGACAGACTCTGGCGAGATAAAATTGATTCTTTGGGATATTGAAGGTGAGCGAGAGCTGACTGAAATGCAAAAACAATATTTAAAAAGATGTCATGGATACCTCTTAGTCGCTGATATCAGCCGCTTTGACACTTTTGAGGTGTTAGAGGGTTACCAAAAAGCGCTTGAGAATTATACCCAGTTACCGCATATTGTGTTTGCCAACAAGTCCGATTTAGTGGACGAAGACAAAACACAGTTGACGGATAGAATTGAAATGAGCCCATTGGTCCTCACGAGTGCAAAAACTGGTGAAAACGTGGAAGAAGGCTTCATGAATCTAGCGGCAGCTTTAACCGCTAGACCTAAATGATTGAACTAAGTAACTTCCTAAAACAGCCTGAACTCAAACTCCGCATAAAAGACAATATCATTGTCGAAGTTCTCGGCGATGAAAACATTGCTGACTGTCGTTGCTCAGAACTGCTTAATCAATCCGTTCTCGATAATCTCCCTTTTTTATATGATCTCGTTGACCAAGAAACGGGCCGTTTAGAAATGGTTCAACTTCGAGATGGGCGATATGTTGATGTGTTTTTTCAACAGGGCGATAGCGACCAAGAATTACTGGTTTTGCTGCGTGATGTTAGCCGTCACGCTCTGCGAATTTTAGATAAGCAACAATTGCGCAACGAGCTCGATATTGCCAAAACGCAATTAGTTCAGCAGCAAGAGGCACTGAAGCAGGCGCATCAGCTCCAATCGCGATTTATTTCCAGTATTTCACATGAATTTAGGACGCCACTGACAACCATTATTGGCCATTGCGATCTGTTAGAAAAGCAGTCTGAGCAGGGTTCTGTCTCTGCTGTTCGAAACAGTGCCTTTTATCTGGTGAGTATGGTCAATAATATCCTCGATTACGCCAGCATGAGCGAAAAAGGGCTTGAAGAGGGCGTCGATCTGGTCAAATCTACCGTTCAGACAGCGACTTTATTTGAGCAAATTTCAGACATCTTTACCTACCAAGCAGCCAAGAAAAACCTCAGCTTTAATTTATCGAATCAAACCGATATTGATAAATTTATTACCGACCCAATGCGGCTAACCCAGTGCTTGGTTAACCTAATCGGTAATGCCATAAAATACACCGAGCAAGGCCAAGTGTCCTTGACACTCAGTGAAGAAAACGAGCATTTGATCTTTTCAGTAACAGACTCTGGGCTGGGCTTAACGGCAGAAGAAATTCGCAAAATTTTTGATCCTTTTTACCGAGTAAAATCCAATAGCAAAGCGGAATATGGCGCTGGACTTGGCCTCACCATCACCCAAAACCTTGCCGAAAAGCTCGATGGAAAACTCAGCGTACAATCTGAAAAGGGCGTTGGCTCGGTTTTCAACCTGCGTATTCCGCTTGAGCGGGTAACGCAGAGCGAGGCAGAACAAGACCCATCCGCTCCGTTTAACGCGAAATCACTTCTTTTAATTGAAGATAATCCTGAAATTCAGATGTTTGTCGAAGCGGTACTAAGTGACTATGATCTTGCGATCCATGTAGCAAGCTCAGGCGAGGAGGGCATAGCGCTGGCGACAGAGCATCAGCCTGATCTTGCTATTTTAGACTTTAACCTACCGGGTATCTCAGGCATTGACGCTGCGCAAGAGATACGACAACTTTCTCCAAACACCAAACTACTAGGCTCCAGTGCATCGATAAAACTTGGTAAACAATTGCAAAGTTTTTCGATATTTTTTGATGAAATTTTATCCAAGCCTTACACTATTGGCGATTTACTGACATCACTCAGAAAATTAGACAAGTAGTTTTTTATCATCAAATATTATGGAGAATCATGTCCACAGGCAAAATTGAAGCCCTGAAGCAAGCCTATGCTAAGTCATTGACGACAAAATTAGCCACCTTAGAGCAGCTCTATCAACACTTTATTGAGCAAACGGGCGACGAGCCTGTCAAAGCTTTGCATGTGTTCACGCACAATCTGTCGGGCTCAGCGGGACTCTACGGTTATCCAGAGGTCGCAAGCAAATCAAAAGCGTTGATGCAAATTGTAGAAACAAGCTATGAGGTTGAGGCCTTACCAGAAACTCAGGCTGAATTTAACCGTTTAAAAGACGCACTCCAGCAAGCCATTCAAGAAAAGACAAGCTAAGCGACAAAATCTAGTGCTCGATCTGTTCGAGCACTTTTGTTGTATACAGCTGCACCCAATAAAACCGCTTGCGCTGTTAGATGATAAGCCAAACTGAAGTTGTTCAGCCTATATTGAGGAATAACCGAGCACAGAAACCATCGTTAGAAGAAGAATGATGCCATCAAGGATAAATAAAACCTTTGGCCAGCGTTTTTTCGCGCGAAGCACATGAATGATTATACTGGCAATGCCAAACACGGGTGCTGAGATCAACATAACACCGAGCATGGCATAACCATTTTGGCCCTCGAAACCTGTCGTTCCATCTATCGCGACGACAATTAGCCCCAGAATAAATCCAAAAAATAAGCCAACGGGCACAGCCATAAGCAGCCCAATAAAAAACGATACCCACATGCGTTTTTTTTGCTCAGAGCTGAGCGACGGTGATGAGTTTGCTAGCTCTTGTTCTTGCTCCTGGTTTTGGCTCATAGTGACATCCTTTTTGCGTCGTTTAAGTTAAGTGATTGGCGATTAGCGCGCTTTCTTTTTTCGATACGGATGAGTCATTCCCTTGGGAAGACGTCGAAAGCGCTCGTAAAACCAGTGGTATTGCTCGGGGTGTTTCTCGATAAGATCAGCCATCGCTTGATTGATCTTAGTCGTTATTTGATCAGCCGTTAAGCTTTGCTGCGGCTCATCATGGCATAGCTCAATTTTATTGAGCAAGAGTGCGAATCCAGCTTTTTGACGAATCATCGCGCCCACATAAACCTGGGTGTCTGGCAGTTTTTGCAACAGCTTTGAATTTAAGGTTTCCGTGTAGGCGATATGGCCCAAAAATGGCACATGCGTACCACCGTCTTTGGGCATATGATCCGGTAGTCGCAGGACAATTTCTTTCTTTTTCAGTAATTTAAACAGCTGAACCACGCCTTTTTGATCAGCAGTTAATGTTTCACCGCCAAATTGTTGTCGACCTTGGGTAATCAGACGATCCAAAGCAGGCATGGAAGAGGGCTTAAACATGGCGTGAATACCATAGCGCTGAGCAAACCAAAGGCCGAATAACTCCCAGTTTCCTAAATGAGGTGTGATTAGCAAAATGCCAGATGAGGCATTATCCTGCTCGAAGGTGTTCAACTGCGTCTGATCATCAATGGTGACATGCTTAAATAACGGTGTGGCTCCGCGCACCCATATCTGACACATTTCCATCATTAAGGTCAGTAGGTGGCGAATATTTTCCGCCAATAGGCGGCGGTAATGAGCATCAGATAGCCCAGCAAAGGCGATGCGATAGTTAATCAGAGCGATGCGCTTTTTATTATTGGCTAAGGGGAGGATAATAAGCAGTCGAGCGACAAAGACAACGAGCGTTGTTTTAAGCCATTGCGGTGTCCATGCAACCAGCTTGATCAAGCCTAATGCTATTTTTTGCTGCCACAAGGGCGCTTCTTTAGGGGTTTTCAAGGCTTGTCGAATTTTTTACTTGTCAAAAAGCGCTATTCTAGAGAAACTGCGCTGTTTCAGCAAACCGTTAGCGGATAAACCTATGTCAGCGATAGACCTGCAGCCACTGTTTGATTTTTTGCCTTGTCGAACACCTGAGCTATGGTTAGAACAGGCCATATCACAGCGAGATATATTGTTGATTGACCATGCCAACTGTGAAAAAAAAGCTGCTGCAACGGCGATGCATATTCTGTTTAAGTACACGGATACGGCTCAGGATTTGCCGATGAAAATGTCGCAGCTTGCCCGAGAAGAATTACTGCATTACGAGCAGGTGCTCGGTTTGATGAAAGATCGCGGCGTGAATTATGACCCTTTGTCACCATCTCGCTATGCGAGCACCATGCGCTCCCTAGTGCGCAGCCATGAGCCCGCCAAGATCGTTGATACGTTAGTTGTTGGCGCTTTTATTGAAGCGCGTTCATGCGAGCGTTTCCATGCCTTATCTTCTCGTATTGAAGAGCAAGACCCTGAATTGGCCAAGTATTACCGCTTTTTATTAAAATCGGAATCTCGTCATTTTCAAGATTATCTGGACTTGAGCTATGCCTTTGCCGATACTGAAGAAGTGCAGGCGAGAATTGAGGTTTTCCGTGAAAAGGAACACGAATTAATTACTCAACCTGATTCAGAGTTTCGCTTTCACTCAGGGCCTGTCAGCGCCTAAAACTAACTTTAATAAGCATCCCGACAAGGAAGAACCTGGGGTTCAAAAACTGATAATATAAGTGAGCCATCATTATGCAATTTGCCCTAATGCGTCATGCCGAAGCCGAGCCCTATGCGCCAACGGATGCACTGCGTGAGCTAACGCCCTATGGCCGTGATCAAGTGTATCATGCAGCTCAGCATAGCCCGATAACATTCAAGCGCATTATCGTCAGCCCTTACTTGCGTGCTCAGCAAACCGCTAAAATTATGGCCGAGGTGATGGGGATTACTCAATTGGAGTATTGCCCAGCCATCACACCTGAGGGAGCCGTGAGTCGAGCGTTGCTCAGCTTAACTGACCGAGTAACGGATAAAACGCTCATTGTCTGCCATATGCCCATCGTTGCCGCGATGTCGCAAATATTAACGGATGGTTATTACCAAAACCCGCAGCCATTTTCGCTAGCTGAGATACGATGTTTTGAGGCGATCACTTTTGCTGAAGGCGTGGCTGAGCCGTTATATCGCGAGTAAAGAGTCAGCTTATACACTGATGCGCTGATGCCTGTCCAAGCAATACGCCGTTAATTTACCGCCCCAAACGCAGCCCGTATCCAGTGCTTCAACTGCATGGCTAGCCTGTGGCGTTTGTCCTTCAAGCGCCGCCCAATGACCAAAATACACCGTTTTTTTACACTGCGGATTTGGGTGTTGAAACCAAGGTATTAGTGAATCAGGTAACTCATCTAAACCTCGTTTAAAGGCGTAATCTAGTCGATCATGTGGATCGAGTAAACGCATGCGAGTCAAATAGTTGATAATGCAGCGAAGGCGATCAACCCCAGTTAACTGTTCATCCCATTGATCCGGTTGATTACCATAAAGCTGCCTTAACAGGCCCTTTGGGTCTTGCTTTAATGCCTGTTGAACTTCTTTGGAGTAACTTAGCGCCTGCGCCTCATTCCAAAAGGGTGGAATCCCAGCGTGAGCAATGATCGCTTGATGAGCGGGTAAACTGATCACCAAGGGCTGGCTGAGTAGCCATTGGCCCCAAAGCTTCGAGTCGGGATGAGCCAGTATCTCAGATAATGTGTCTTTGCCTTTAGGCTTTGCGCCACCATAAAGACAGGCAAGTAAATGCAGGTCATGATTGCCCAACACCGTCTGCATACAATCGCGATGCTCATAAATAAAAGCTAAGGTGTCTAGCGATTGATCGCCTCGGTTAATCAGGTCGCCCGCAAAAAAAATGCGATCGCTTTGTGCTGAAAACTTTATTTTTGCTAATAAAGCCGTTAATGCATCAAAGCAGCCTTGAACGTCGCCAATTATATAGTCTGCCATCGCGTTTACTCAGTAACCTGTTCAATCACAAGTTATGTTGTTGAGCGCTCAGATAATTGCTGATCCGCACATAATCATCGACGGATAGCGCATCTGGCCGCTGACTTGGGTCAATCGCCAATTGCTCAAAATCCTCATCCTTAAGACGGTTTTTCAGGGTATTGCGCAGCGTTTTTCGGCGCTGTTGGAAGGCCTCGTTGACCACGGATGACATTAGCTCAATATCATCGCAAACCAGAGAAATCGATTGTCTTGGGTGAAGCTCGATAAAGCTCGAATCAACCTTTGGTGGTGGATGAAAAGCGCCGGGCGGTAAATGAAAGCCTAAGGCAACGTCAAAATGATACTGCATCATCACGCTTAAACGGCCATAGTGCTTTGTGCCTGATTCTGCATAAATGCGCTGCGCCATCTCTTTTTGCAGCATGACGTGAATCTCGCTGATTAACGGCATAAAACGGCTCAAATGAAAGAGCAGCGGCGAAGAAATATTATAAGGCAGGTTGCCGACAATTTTCATGGGTGAAGCCGAGCCATCTGCAGCTGGCGTTATACGTTTTGCTAGCTCAGCAAAGTCCACATTCAATACATCGCTATGAACAATCGTGATTTGATCATCATGCTGGTTTTTGAGTCGCTCTACCAAGTCATTATCAATTTCAATGACAGCCAGCGCTTTGCAGTTCGGCGGTAAAAGTCGCTGAGTAATGGCGCCCAAACCTGGGCCGATCTCAACAATGTGATCATCAGGATGAGCGGCTATCTGCTCAATAATGCGATCAATGTAATCATCATCCACCAAAAAGTTTTGACCAAAACGCTTTCTTGCGCTGTGACCTTGCAATGGTTTAGCCATGAGTAAGCTCCTTAAGCGTTGGTGTTGAGGCGGTTTGTTCAGCCAGTTTATTCATGAATAGCATTCACTGTTTTGATGCTTGCTCTTGATAGGCCATATCACGAGCCAACTGCATAGCGGCTTGCAAGCTGCTGGTTTTTATCTTGCCCGTGCCTGCTAAATCCAAGGCGCAACCATGATCAACCGAGGTGCGAATAATCGGCAGACCCAAACTGACATTAACCACCTGTCCAAACCCGGCGTATTTCACCACCGGCAAGCCCTGATCGTGGAACATGCAATAATAGGCATCTGCATCAATGGTGGTGAACATGGTATCAGCTGGGTAGGGGCCTTGTAGGTTTAGTCCCGCAGCTTGAAGCTGAGTGATGACAGGATTAAGCGTATCAATTTCTTCACGACCTAAGTAACCATTTTCGCCCGCATGCGGATTCACCCCGGCCATGGCAATAAAAGGCTGCTCAAGGCCAAACCGTGTCCGTAAATCATGGTTGATAATACTGGCTCGTCGAGCGACTCGCTCAGCAGTTAAAGCGTCGCTGACATCTTTTAAGGGCAAATGTGTGCTCGCCAAACATACACGTAATGGCTTTTCATTGTAGGTGGTGAGCATCATCACCACATCCTCGGCCTGAGTTTTTTCAGCCAAGTATTCAGTATGGCCTGAAAAGCTAAGGCCAAAATCATTGATCACAGATTTGCTAATCGGCGCGGTGACCATGGCGGAAAAATCGCCTGCAAGGCAGCCGTCAATCGCAAAATCAAGCAAGCTCAGTACATGCTTAGCATTTTTCGGGTTTAGCTGACCTGTCGCCACAGGCTCAGCCGTATCAAAGGAAATCAAGGGTAGGGTGCCAGCAGGCACATGATCTGCCTTTGGATCATAATCGCTCAGAGTAACCTTAAGGCCCAGTTCCTTTGCGCGCTGCAAAATACTTTCGGCATTACCCAGGGCCACCCATGGAAAATCCCAAGCCTGTTGAGCCAGTATAATTAATGCATCTGGGCCAATACCCGCCGGCTCACCTGCGGTGATCACCAGCGGCTTCAGCGCTTCTAGGCTGCAAGTGCGCGATGTCTCAGATGGGTTTGACACTGATTTCTGCATTATCCAAGATTTCTTTCAGCCAGCTTTGCTGCGCTTCTTGATAACGCTGCTGATAGAGCATTTGCTGAGCACGCTGGAAATTGGCATCCTGAGTTTTCGTGATGATTTCTTTATCCGTCACTTGCAAAATATGCCAGCCGAACTCGGTTTTAAACACTGGGCTGATCTCACCCATTGGCGTGTTGAGCATATAGTTTTCAAAGTTTTCAACCATGATCCCCTGAACCACCATGCCCAGATCGCCTCCACGTGCGGCGCTTCCTGGGTCATCCGAGAAACGCTCGGCTAGCTTTGCAAAATCCGCACCATCGAGAATTTGCTGACGAATTGACTCAAGCTCTTCGCGCTTTTTCTCATCATCTTCTAGGCCATCCACGCGAAGCAAAATATGTCGAACCGCATATTGCTCAATCTCGACATAACGCACGGTATCGTCTTCGGTTTTTTGCACTAGTCGCGCGATAATGGCATTACCTTCGGCGTCATAAACTGGCTCGGCAAACTCACCACTTTGCAGCTCAGGCAATACCGTTTGCAAAGGCTCTGGGTACATCGCCAGCTTTTGTGGCGCTGCATTATATTCTTGCTGAGCAAACTTATTTTGGTAGTAGGCAAACTCGGCGCCATTTTGAAGTGCCTTATAAACCGAGTTGGCCAATGCTTTTACTGAACCTTTCACTGACTTAGGAATCACCAAGGTATCGACTAAAAACAAGGAGCTATCGTCAACACGTTTTGACTGGAAGTTTTTGATCTCTGTTTCTGTCATCGAAATACGGCGAGAAACCACCTGCTGTTGCAGCTTAGCGATTGTGAGCTCGGTGCGAATATCCTCACGGAACTGAGCGTAGGTCATGCCTTTGCTCGGCAAACTGGCCACAAAGCTATTGAAGTCCATGCCGTTTCGCTCGGCAATATCATTAATGGCTTTATTGATCGTTTCACTGTCGATCGCGATATTGCGCTCTTTTGCTAATTGCAGCTGAACCGACTCTAATACGAGCTGATCCATCACGCGCTCTTTGATCATATTATCAGGCGGAAGTGGTCGGCCATCCTGTGCTAACTGGCTTTTGAATATGTCTAGCTTGCGATCGACCGTGCTTTTTAAGATCACTTGGTCATTAACGACAGCGGCAACGCGGTCAAGCAGCTGGGCAGAAGCGGGTGATGAAAGGGCGGCAAAGGCCAATAACATGGCGCCAGTCCAAGCTTTGGTCAAGCGCGGTAATCCATTAAAACGATACGGTAGTTTAATCACGTGAACGATAACCTTTAATTAAATTGCTGAGGTTTTTCTGTAAATCATTTCCGACTGCGCCAAGCCCTTTTAGTTCAAACTCAAGCAGGAGTCGATTTTCGTCAATAATAGCATCGTTGCTATCTCTTGATAATGTGCGAGCACCAGCAAGGCGCACAACGCTGCAGCAGTTTTGCCATTCAACACCTGCCAGCGACTCGATATTCTTTTGTTCCTCAAACTCATGACGTGTTTGACCAAAAATCTGCCAATTTGGCGTTAGCTGGTACACACCAGATAGCTGAATTTGTTGGTGCGTATCTGGCGTAAAATGTAAACCCACATTACCGATAAGCTGTTGAGAAGCTTGGTAGCTAATATTGAAATGACTTTCACGCCATTCATCGGTAAAATCATCCCAAGTTAACTCAGCAAAACTGCTCAGTTGATTCGTTGGGTTAAAGTTTGCGCGAAACGCATAAGAAGAGCGTGCGCGCTGATTATCCTCATCTTGAAGAGCGATACTTCGGTCACTGAAATAAATAATTTGGCCAAGTGACATAGAGCCCAGCTCGCGACCCGAGTCTTCTAACCACCTTGAGCTAACGGCTAAGCTTAAAGAGCGGTTATCGCCGATACGATCATAGCCTGCATAACGGTTATCACGGAAAAGCTGTGCGTAGTTAAACGTGGGCAAGGTGGTATCAAAATTGGGTAACTGCGTTTGTGTGCGCTGAGCCGCGTAGTTTAAAAACAGTCGAGGCTCTAATGTGTGGCTGCCCGAAAACCACGGGTGCTCAACCGGTCGCTCAAAAATCAAGCCGCTATCAAGCGTTGCCTGAGGCACCCAGATGGAGGGTGTTTCATCGGTGATTGAGTCGCCCTCTAAGGTGTAGCGCAGGTGTTTAACTTTCAGCGAAGGCGAGACAAAAAAGCTTCGTCCTAACCAGTGATAGCTCAGGCCGGTGCTGAAATAATATCGATCACCTTTGACTTCGTCAGGCACTGGCTCTTCACGTTCATAACGACCAATATTGACTTGGCTATCCCAAGAAAAGTTGTTTAAAAACGGGTAGTTATATTGGATGTTTAATTGAGGTTCTTGCGTGTACGGATTGCTCGTCGCACTCAGAATTTCATAGCGTTTATAGCCTAGTGACACCAGACCATGATTTAATAAATAGCTTGCCTGAGCTCGCTGATCTAAATAGGTGAGACGCGAAGGTGCAACATAGGTATTGATGTCATACAGGTAGTCTGCATCGGACACCGCATTATATTCTCCGGTAATATTCCAACGACGGTTGCTCAGTTGATAATCTGCCGTCAGATAATGGCGATCATCCCCGTAGAGTTCATCATCGGGAATATAACTGCCACCAATACTTCCTTCACCGAGTTCTAACTGCTCTGAGCCGAGTAAATACCGAAATTCTGATTCTGCCATCAGACCGCGCTGCTGAATCCAGCGAGGAACCACCGTTAAATCATACTGTGGGGCAATATTGACATAAAACGGTAAAGCCAAGCCATGTCCATCTTGGCTACTGTAAGAATATAAGGGATATAATAAGCCGGTATGACGACGATCATCGATCGGAAAACGAAAATAGGGCAGGTATAAAATCGGCGTTTCGGCCACATAGAGCGTTAGGTCATAAACATCACTAAAACCCGATTCTGTATCCAGTTGAATTTCTGAGGCATTGATCATCCAGCTCGATTCACTGGGAGCGCACGTGGTATAGCGCGCATCATGAAGCGTTAGAGTTTGTGTATCTTGGTTTTCAAGTGTTTTAGCGTAGGCGCGGGCATTAAGCGCAGGCGCAACAAGATAAGCTTCATTAAATACAGAGCTCTGCTGCGCCTGATTATATTGACCTTGGTCAGCCTGAACGGCGTAATCATTATTGGATACCAAAATATTTTTGTACAAGCGCAGTTGACGCGGGTTTAAGCTGATATACGCATTATCCGTTGTGATCACATTTGCGCCTTGCTGGATGATCACGTCACCGTAAATATGCGACTCGCCATCTCGGCGCAAATTTGCAAAATCTGAGGTGATTTCTACGGGCAGTTCTTGGTTAAAGCTTAGCGAATCGCTCTGCGCTTCTCGTTGTGGCAACTGATAATAACCACCGCAAATTCGTTGCGAACGGGTGTTAAGCTCGGTTGTTTTCCAGAAACGTTGATAGGCAGAGTCGGATAAGCTGGCCGTATCATCAGGTGTATCTGCTAACGACTTAGCTTGCGCCTTTGCTATAGCTTCATCAGGCTGAGCCGCGAAGCTTGGAGTCGGGCGTTCATCAGCCAATTCATCAGCAGAAGATTCTGTTGATGGCATTTGTGCTTGCAGATTTAAGCTGATAGAAAACAAGCTCAGCACAAAAAAGCAGGGTAAAAGCCGACTAAACAACGCAAAAACTCTCGAGAAAAAAGTCTGTGAATAATATAGTATCTGGCTTTAAGTCTCTAGCGAAAGCGAGTTGGAATGCACAATATCCTTCAGGAATTAACCTCATGGAGCCTTCAGGTAGCTGAAGCTCTGGGCTACCACGTTCAAAACCCGACCTTATTGATGGTTTCTGGCGACGCCAGCTTCCGACAATATTACCGCCTTGAATGCCAACCTAAATCATTGATCATTGTGTTTTCTCCACCGGATAAAGAGGATAATCGCCCCTTTATCGCCATTGCTAAAGCTTGGCATGGCCAAGGTCTGCATGTCCCCCAGGTGCACCAAACCGATGAATTACGGGGCTTTATGGCGCTAAGTGACCTTGGCTCGCAACTGCTTCTGCCATATTTAAATGACTCAAGCGCCGACCAGTATTATCAGCAAGCACTGCGTGCTTTGGATCAGCTCGCAGCAACCACGCCGCCAGAAGACTATCCGTTGCCATACTACGATGCCGACAAGCTACGCAGTGAAATGCAACTCTTTGACCAATGGTTCTGCGCAACACACCTGAGCCTAACCGAGCTTTCGTTTCCGCTTGAGTCGCTATATGAGCTATTGATCGACTCAGCGGTAGCTCAGCCGCAGGTGGTGGTTCATCGTGACTACCATGCGCGCAACCTCATGCTAGATGGCGACCAGCTGGGTATTATCGATTTTCAAGATGCGGTCATCGGGCCGATAACTTATGATCCAGTCTCACTACTAAAAGACTGCTATATCGCCTGGCCGAGAAGCCGAGTTGAAGCTTGGGTAAAGGCTTATAATAATCAAAGCCGCCAGCCCATCGTTAACGTTATGCAGGCCTTTGATTTCATGGGACTGCAACGGCACATTAAGGTTGCTGGCATTTTTGCTCGCCTATACCACCGAGACCAAAAAGCAGGCTATCTCAATGACTTACCGTTGGTTTTGGCTTATTTGGTCGATGCGGCGCAGCGATATAACTCAACTCAAGGCTTTGCTGACTGGCTTAAAGCCTCGGTTTTACCGCGTTATTTTGAGCTAACACCGAGTCATCAGTCAGTTTATGAACAACACCTTGAGACCATTAGCTCATGAAAGCGATGATTCTTGCAGCAGGCTTTGGCAGACGTCTACGACCGCTCACACTTGAGCTGCCCAAGCCACTCGTGCCTGCAAATGGTAAAGCCTTAATTGAGTACCCAATAGCGCGTCTCAAAGCCGCGGGTGTCACTGATATCGTGATCAATCTGGGCTATTTAGGTCATAAAATTCAGGCGCATTTAGGCGATGGTCAGCGCTTTGGCGTCAATATTAAATACTCCGTTGAAAGCGAAACCGACCCACTTGAGACCGCTGGTGGCATTAAACAAGCGCTCCCGCTTTTAGGTGATGCACCTTTTATCGTGGTTAATGCCGATGTATGGACAGATATTGCATTCGAGCCACTGATCAACAAGCCGTTAGATGATGATACGCTAGGCCACTTGGTATTAATCCCTAACCCTGACTTTAAGCAAGGCCAAGGCGATTTTGCACTGACTTCTGATCAAAAAGGCAGCTCATCAAGCCGACTGATACTAGGTAAAGACTATACCTTTTCGGGCGTGAGCTTGCTCAAACCAGAGCTGTTTAACACCGTGCCAAAACAACAGCCCATGGCGCTGCGCCCAGTGCTTGAACAAGCGATTGCTCAACGTCAATTATCGGCCAATATCTACCAGGGCCCGTGGTTTGATGTAGGCACTTTAGAGCGCCTGGAGCAATTAAATCAGTTTTTGCAGTCAAGCTAAGTCAGCTAGAGCCGTTTCTGCTTAACACATGAAATCATTGATCTTTCGCACCTTCTCAACAGCCTATGGTATGCAAAGAAACTCAATTCGCCCTTGAGGCGCTTTTTCGCCAGCCTAACGGCTGGCAAATCGACTCAATTAGCCATCCTGAACTCGATGCTTTGTCTATGCAGCTCGATGTGCTTCGCGCTGATCTGCTTCACCCGCAAGTCTCTGGTAATAAGCTTTATAAATTGTGGCCTTATCTTTCGAGCTTATTTTCAAGCACTCAGTTTAATCGCGTGCTAAGCTTTGGTGGCGCACATTCAAACCATTTATACGCTTTGGGTTTTGCCTGCCAAGCACTTGCTATACCTTGTACTGCTATTATTCGAGGAGGCGAGGTCATGACGCCGACGCTTCAGGCGCTAAAGCAGTGGGGGGTTACACTTCAACGTATTACACGTGCTGAATATCAGAGGCGCCATGAAAGTGCCTGGATAGCATACTGGCAACAGCAATACCCGAATAGCTTGATCATCCCTGAGGGTGGTTCAGGCCTTCTTGGCCTTGAAGGCTGTCATCACTGGGGAGGGCAGATTGGCAGTGAGAACCAAAATAACGCTGCTTGGCATTATGATCGACTCGCCATTGCGGTAGGCACAGGAACTTCAGCACTTGGCCTAGCGATGGGCAGCCAACTACCTGTTATTGGCGTGATTTGCTCGCGAGACACGCAGCTACCTGAACGAATGCGCACTTTAAAAACTGAGTATGACCATCACGCTTTATCAGCGCCAAACCCTGTAACAAGCGCTCCAAAAAAGGCACAGATTGACTGGTTAGCTGATTATCATTTTGGCGGTTTTGCGCGAACCAAAGAGCCACTTCGTGAGTTTATAATGGCGTTTAATCAACAGCAGTCTTTTCAAATCGAGCCGGTTTACACCGGCAAATTATTTTATGCTGTGTTTGATCAAATTCGCCAAGGGCGGATTCCCGCAAACAGCCGTCTATTGGCCATTCATACGGGTGGCGTTCGCTAGTAGGCTCATAGAGCATATCACTGAAAGAAATATTGAGCGAAGCTCAGTGCTGTATTACTCTTAGTACACTTTCTAGGTTTTAGGCTCAACATGAATAAACTCAGCTTTGGTATGGCACTCGTTGCTGTTCTTATTAGTTTGTGGAATTTCATCGACTCGCAAATGGACACGCGACAACAGGCCCCTGACATCGACCCTATAACCGCAAAGCGTATAGACACGATTGATGCCGACCTTCAGCGCCAAGCGCAGCAGTTACGCAAGCAAGGTCTCGAACTGCGTTATCTGCAAAAACAACTGCACAATACAGCCCCAGTAGCATCGTCTCAAACATCTGCGGATGCGTTGAGCGAAAATAATACGCAAGGTTTTAATTACGAAGGCGATGTCGATTTCGATATGGATAAAGTCATTTCTGAGGCTATCAGCGAAGAATTCAGAGACATAAAGCCGACCACTTACGACAGTATCAAAACCTTTGATTATTGCACAGGCGAGGGCGAAAACGCGCTTGAGATCTTTTCTCAAATGTTTATGAATTGCCCCGACAGCGTGATGGGTTACTCCATTGATGTTGAGGAATGATCACTCAAGCTGATGAGTCTATTACTTGCGCTGCATGTCACTTTTGCTGGGATTTGGCTGGGGTGCTTGCTGACAGAAGCGGTTTTCGAACAGTCATTTCTTGGCTTTAACCGCCAAGACGGTCGACTGATTGCACGTCTGCACCGCCAAGTTGACCTGATCATTGAGCTTCCTGCCTTCACGGGCGTTGCCATCACTGGAGCTTGTTTGGCGCTCGATGAATATACGCAATTTGCATGGCTTATGTGGCTCAAAGTCAGCCTTGGCATATTAGCTATCGTGCTGAACGTGTATTGCGTCTGGCAAGTTTTGCGTCGTGAACATTTCAGCCAACATGCCCACTGGTCAAGCTTTGATTTAGCGAACCAACGCCAACGTATGGCAGGGATAATGGTGATTACCCTAGTCTTACTGACATTATTACTGGCTATCGTATAAGCTTCCCAGCAAAGCCAAATCCAAATCCAAATCCAAA
>JBPEWS010000062.1:0-1659 GCA_052032465.1 Pseudomonadales bacterium | reverse complement strand
GGCGCTTAAATAGCGTTGTGTCATCATAACCTCATTTAAACCAGTTCTTTAAGAATACATCAAATGGCAAGCTATCACTTTTTTCCAACTTGCTTTGCTTTGACAGCGACTCTTGCGCCATGCGCGTAAACTGAAGCTCGCGCTCTTCGCTCAGCGAGGTGGTTGCAAAAAATTGCTGGTGATACGTGGCCTGTTCTAAGCCAAAAGCAAAATAACTTTGCTGTTGTTCGCGCATCTTGGCAAGCACTTTGGCTGAGGGTGTTTGCTCCACATCAAGCAGTTTGCCTCGCTGCAATTGCAAGGTTTGCTGATGATTCTGCGATAGTTTGGCATGATCCAGCATATCGGCAATCGGCTGCATTTGATCCAATAAGCGCTCACCCGCCTCTGCTAATGGCATTGTCTGGCCTTGCCACTGAATCTTCGCCTCAGAATGGCGACCCATTTTTACCACGGTTTCATGGTTTTTGGCGATGCAATCACGCTCCTCATCAGAAACGGCTGGGCTGTCAATCAATAAGCAAAACAGCGCAAACAAATCAAGGAAATACCCTGTGGTCACTTCCATTCCCACCGCTGAAAACGGATCGATATCCAATAGACGCATTTCGATATATTCAACCCCACGATTACGCAGCGCATTAGACGGACGCTCGCCGCTGATGGTGGTTCGCTTGGGGCGAATAGAGCCGTAATATTCATTCTCGATTTGAAGAATATTGGTCGAAAGCTGTTGATACTCACCCTGCGCATTTTTCAAGCCAATATCCTCATAGTCAGGATACGGTGTACGCATCGCCGCTTCTAAGGAGCTGACATAGGCATCCAAGCTGTTATAACAAATATTTAAGCCTGACTGCGCATCGTTTTGATAGCCCAAATCACTCATACGCAAAGAAGTCGCGTAGGGTGAATACAGCGTTTGTTCATCAAAATCATCAAGTCCATGATCATTGCGCCCTGTCAAAAAGGACTTACAGACCGCGGGCGTTGAGCCAAAAAGGTAAATCAATAGCCAGCTATAGCGGTGAAAATTGCGGATCAAACCGAAGTATTTGCAGGAAACATAGTCCTGAAAGGGTTGATCGGCTTGATCAAACTGATACAAGCTATACCAGAAATTTTCAGGCAGTGAAAAATTATAATGAATCCCGGCAATCGTTTGCATTGGGCGGCCATAGCGGTGCCAAAGGCCACGACGGTAGATCGTTTTCATCTGCCCGACATTGGATGTGCCGTAATCGGCGATAGGAATATCCAGCTCGTTATCCGGGAGACGACAAGGCATGCTATGCGTCCAAAGTAGCTCTTCACCTAAATGCTGATAAGTAAAAGCATGAACATCCGTTAAATACAGCAGCGCATCCGTGAGGTTTTCATAGGCTGGTGTAATAAACTCAAGCAACGACTCGGAATAGTCCGTTGTAATGGCATTATGTGTCAAAGCCGAGCCAAGTGCTTTAGGGTGTGGCGTTAGTGCCAGAAAGCCCTGATTATCAGCGCGCAGTGACTCTTTTTCTATGCCACGGCGAATACCGCGCAATGTTTGGATTTGATTTGTTTCACGAAGAAACTGGATCGCCGCCGCAATTTGCTGGCGACCTAGCTCGTTTCCAAGCTTATTTTGATTTGGATTTGTCATCAGTTTTCTTGTCAAAA
>JBPEWS010000061.1:0-3791 GCA_052032465.1 Pseudomonadales bacterium | reverse complement strand
GGTGCAAGCTGAAAGCTCAGATTCGCTCAATGGCTCATCGTCGAAACCCGGCGCACAGGCTGAACCAGGGGTGATGCCAATATATTTTTCACCCAAAATACCCGCCGTTAAAATTTCCGCTGATGAGTCAATCGGGATATTGTCATATCGGCTATTGATATTAAAGGTTACTACCGCTTTGAAGTCGCCCATAGAGCCGTCAGCAAGACGGTTATTTAGGCTAATATCGCTGACGCTGCCGATATTTACGCCGCCCATTGAAACTTTAGCGCGCTCACGCAGGCCGCCAAGCTCGGTAAATTTGGCTTTTACTTCGTAAACGGATTCTTCTGATGAAAAGCTCAGACCGCTGACGCGGAGGGCGAGGAAGATCAGCGCGAGCAAACCTGCAAGCACGAATAATCCAGCAAAAAAATGTAGTTTGTTAGAAGGCATTAGAAATCTCCAAACATGATAGCCGTTAGTAAAAAGTCGAGTCCGAGAATGCTCAGCGAGCCAAGCACAACGGTGCGTGTTGTGGCGCGACTGATGCCTTCTGAATTAGGGTAGCATTCATAGCCTTGATAAACCGCGATCAGGATCACGACGAAGGCAAAACAAATGGATTTGATGACGCCATTAATGACATCCTCAGAAAAAGATACCGCGTCTTGCATATTCATCCAAAACGCACCGTCGTAAAGGCCAAGCCATTTAACGCCAACTAAATAGCCGCCCCAAATGCCGACAGCTGAAAACATTAATGCCAGCAAAGGCATGCTCACAAGGCCTGCCCAAAAGCGTGGGGCAACGACATATTTCAGCGGGTCAACCCCCATTAGCTCAAGGCTTGAGAGCTGCTCGGTTGATTTCATTAGGCCAATTTCAGCCGTGATAGCAGAGCCTGCGCGGCCAGCAAATAATAAGCCAGTTATCACAGGCCCAAGCTCGCGTAGCAAAGATAGAGAAACCGCTTGGCCAAGGGCTTCGGTGGCGCCGAAGCGGCTCAAGATATTGAAGATCTGCAAACCCAGCACCATACCGATAAACAAAGCTGCCACTAAAATAATCGGTAAGGACAGTACGCCAATGAAGTATAACTGCTTAGAAAACAGTGTCAGGCCTCGCCATGTTGGCAAGCCGATGACGACATAAAGCAGCATGAAAGCGGTTTTTCCCAAGCCGCTGATGGTATGGATAAACTGGCTGCCCAGTTGAGTAATTGCGTTCATGGTTGGCTCATTAAATCCGTTGCGTAATCCGAGCGGTCAAAGTGGAAAGCCACCGGGCCGTCGAATTTACCGTGCATAAATTGGCTTACCGCGGGATCGGTACTGTTCATGACTTCAGAAGGCGTGCCATGTGCGAGCACTTTGCCTTGGGATAATACGTAGATTTCGTCTGCAATTGAGGCCGCCTCGTGTACATCGTGAGACACCACGATGCTGGTTAGCCCTAATGATTGGTTGAGCTCTTTGATTAACTTGACCAGCACATCCATTGCGATAGGGTCTTGGCCAGCAAATGGCTCGTCATACATCACTAAATCAGGGTCCAGCGCAATGGTTCGTGCAAGAGCAACACGACGTTGCATCCCGCCTGATAACTCATTAGGCATGAGGTTATGAGCGCCGCGAAGGCCAACACATTCAAGCTTCATCAAAACGAGCTGGCGAATCGTTTGTTCTGATAAAGACGTGTGCGTCTTCAGGGGGAAAGCCACGTTATGAAAGACGTTCATATCGGTAAATAAAGCGCCCGATTGAAATAGAACACCCATGCGTTTGCGCAACTGATATAAATCACCACGGTTGAGTTGATTGATTTCTTGGCCGTCTACATGAATCGAGCCTGATTCTGGGCGCAACTGCCCAGCGATTAAGCGCAATAAGGTGGTTTTACCTGTGCCACTTGGACCCATGATGGCGGTGATCTTCCCTCGAGTGATTTTGATATCTACGTTGTCAAAAATTGCACGACTGCCTCGGCGAAAGGTCATTGCCGAAATGTCGATATGGTGTTGCATGTAGGCGTGGTACTCCCGAATTTTGAGTTTCAGTGTTAACAAAAAACCTGTTATACGCAAGCATTTCACATGAAAAAGTAACAAATTTTTGCTTTAATAACGCGTCTTTCAGATGGCGAATATTCAGAGCATTATGACTTTACCTTATTTCATTGCAGCGATTGTGGTTGGCTTGATTGTACTGACATGGAGTACGGATCGTTTTATTGGCGCAGCTGCGGCGGTGGCTCAGCGCTTAGGCGTTTCTACTTTTTTTATTGGCTTGACGGTGGTTGCTTTTGGGACTTCGGCTCCCGAAATGGTTGTGTCATTGTTTGCCGCCTTAGAAGGCGCTCCTGGTATCGCGATAGGCAATGTTTTTGGTTCCAATATTGCCAATATCGGGCTGGTATTGGGTTTGACGGCGCTGATTAAGCCAATCCCATTTGGGCCGGGAATCCTTCGCCGCGAGTTATTGTTTTTAGTGGTTTTGACGGTCGTTGTTGGCGGTATGGTCATGGACTATCAATTGAGCTTGGGTGATAGCGTTATTTTGCTGGCGCTACTGAGCTTGTTTTTAGTGTTGTTAACGCAATGGCAAAACCCAGAAGATGATCTTGAGGAATTAGACAGTGATGACCAGTTTGGTTGGCAATTGTTTTGGCTTATCGTTGGCCTAGCATTGCTACTGGCCAGTTCTCGTGCTTTGGTCTGGGGCGCTGTGGGCGTGGCCGAATATTGGGGCGTTAATGAGACGATTATTGGTTTGACGATTGTGGCCATTGGTACCAGCTTACCAGAGCTAGCAACAACAGTGGGCAGTGCATTGAAGAATAAGCCGGGGCTCGCTTTTGGTAATGTGATCGGTTCTAATGCGCTGAATTTGTTAGTGGTACTGCCGATCCCGGGTTTATTTGGTATGGTGGCTTTGCCGCCCGAGCTTGTCGATCGCGACTTTTTAGTGATGCTTGGCATTACCCTGGCTTTCGTTGCATTGTCATTGATCTTCAGACCTAAGGTGAACCGCTTTAGCGGCGTTGTCTTGCTGGGAAGTTATTTGGCGTATATCGGCTATTTAGTTGTTCTTGTTGTTTAAGTGAATGAAAGGGGAGTGTGCTATGTCCACATTTGTTGAATCAGGTCGTCAAGCACTGGCGATTGAAATCGAGGCGTTAGAAAATTTGGCACCACGCATTGATGAAAGCTTTGCAATGGCGGGCCAGATTATTTTAGAGAGCCAAGGCAAAGTGGTGGTGATCGGCATGGGCAAATCGGGCCATATTGCTAAGAAAATAGCCGCCACGCTGGCCAGCACAGGCACTCCAGCATTTTATGTGCACCCGGGTGAGGCTAGCCATGGTGATCTGGGCATGATTGGCGAGCAAGATGTCGTTATTGCGATTTCAAACTCTGGAGAAACCAGCGAGGTGACCAGTTTATTGCCGCTACTCAAACGCAAGTCAATTCCGATTATCAGCATGACGGGCAAACCGCAATCAACACTATCAAGCAATGCTCAGGTGAACTTGAATATCGCTGTGGAAAAAGAAGCGTGCCCGCTTAATCTGGCGCCGACATCAAGCACCACGGCGACACTGGCGATGGGTGATGCATTAGCCGTCGCTTTGCTTGAGGCGCGAGGCTTTACAGAAGCTGATTTTGCCTATTCGCACCCAGGTGGCAGTTTGGGTAAGAAGCTGCTTTTACATGTGTCAGATGTGATGGTGAAGGGTGAAGAAATCCCAATGATTCCAAGCTCAGCGCTTGTCAGAGATGCGCTGATTGAGATCTCGGCGAAAGGTTTGGG
>JBPEWS010000060.1:0-2807 GCA_052032465.1 Pseudomonadales bacterium | reverse complement strand
ACAAACACGAGAGCTATTTTACCCCTTATTGCCCGAGCGACCATTTGATTCAGCTGAGATTGCGGGTTGCTTTAGCTTGATGCTTGGGTTTGAGCCCAATAAAGCCATAACAGAGTGCCCATGGGACATCGCTTACTGTGACCATCCTATTATCGAGCGCTTAATTTGGAACCACCGAAAACCGGGTCGAGACTTGGGTCTTTCTCTGGTGGTTAATGCGCAAAATTCATGGTCGCAAACTCATATTGACCAACCTGAAGAATGGGTTGTTGAACAAATCTTGGCGGCAATAAACGCGCTATTTCCTGCAGCGGCGCAAAAAACAAGTTACATGAGGCTTCAGCGCTGGCGCTACGCACAGGTAAGCCAAGCGATGAAGGCCGGTGAGTCGCAGTGGCATGAACAAGGGTTTTACTGCCATGTCGAAAAACGTCTGGCGGTTTGTGCAGACTGGTGCCTGTCGGGGCGAGTTGAATCTGCTTTTTTAAGTGCACAAGGACTAGCTGACAAGCTGTTGAGCGATTTAGCGCAACATGCGGATCGCGCATCTAAAGCTGCTCCAAGTGTTTGCTCGAAGGCCTAATATGGAAAAGCGCGTATTAATTGTGGGCCTTGGCGGTATTGGCCAAGCTTTGTTAAAACAGGCGCTGGCCGACCCCCAGACGCAGCAGGTCGTGGGTTTGTCGCGTCGTGAAGTTAGGCTTGAGCTTGATGGCCTTGAACCAGAACAAGCAAATGCCTCGCGGCTAAAACTACTGCAGGTGGATTATCAGCAGCCAGAGTCTTACTTGCCAAGCTTAAAGCCGCTTGCTCCGTTCACGCATGTTTGGATAACGCTTGGCATGCTGCAAGATAAAGCACAGGGTATTCGACCTGAAAAGCGCTTTAAAAGTCTGGATATCGAGGCGGCATTAACCGTCACTAAAACCAATTGTTTTTTACCGATGTGGGTATTGCAGCAGCTATTGCCGCTGATCGACACGCAGGGTCGTGCAAAAATCGCCATTTTATCAGCTCGTGTGGGCAGTATTTCAGATAATCGTTTGGGCGGTTGGTATAGTTATCGAGCATCAAAAGCTGCGCTGAATATGATGATTAAAACCTTAAGTATTGAGCTTAAACGCGGATCACCTGAACTTACACTACTTGGCTTGCACCCGGGCACTGTTGAGACCGATTTATCAGCGCCATTTAGGAGCAATGTTCCAGAGCATAAGTTGTTCACCGCGCCGTTTGCCGCTGAAAAGCTTTGGCAGGTAATGGAGCGTCGGGGGCCTGAGGATTCGGGTTTATTATTTGACTGGGATAATCAGCTGATTGAGCCCTAAAAGCTGGTTGCGCAAGCACCGTATGGCTAGCTTGATATTTTGGCTTTTGCGCTCGGCTTTTTGAGGTTAATAATGCCCGCAAAACTGATCAGCACACTGCCGATAACCACGGCTGCGGTGAGTGGCTCGTCCCAGAATAACCAGCCAAAAAGCGCTGCAAATAAAACGGCCGTGTAAGTATAAGGTCCAATTTGCCCAGGTTTGGCAATTTGATAGGCTTTAGTGATAAACAGCTGGCCGAGCGTTCCCGTTAGGCCTGTTAGAGCGAGCCAAGCAAGCTGCTCATGGCTTGGGGTGACCCAGTTCAGGCAATGTACAGCGGCTGATATGAGTGTGGTGAATAGCGAGAAATAAAACACCACACGCAGGCTAGGCTCGGTTAAGGCCATTCGTCGAATGGTGGTTTTCGCCATGCTGGCAAGCGCCGCAGCGCCTAAACCTAGGACTAATACCCAGCTAAAGGCGTCGGTGCCGGGTTGAATAATAAAAGTGACGCCGATAAACCCGAGCAAAATGGCGACCCAGGTGCGTTGGTTGATTCGCTCTGAAAGCCATAAATACGCGATAATTGGCAGAAAAAAAGGCGCAGTTAATTTGACTAAGCTTGCCTGTGCCAGTGGAGCGTTGGCGATCACGTAAAAAAAGCCGTACATAGCGATAATGCCTGTACCACTTCGGATCAGGTGTAAGGGTAAAACACGGGTCTTAAGGCCCGAATAACCCAACGGAATGAGAAAGGGCAACAGAAATAGAAACCCAAAAGCATTGCGAAAAAAAACAATGGTTGGGTTTGGTAAGGTTTCCGCGCTGTATTTGATCAGTGCAGCCATGATGACCAGCAACGTTTCGCCTAGGATTAGTAATAGAGCTCCCTTGAGAACTCGGTTAGTATAGGCATGAGAATCGGATGACAAACGATGAACTCGCAATGCAAACCCCAATTTTAGGGGATAGCGACACAGATCCCCAGTAGTTTTGATCAGTTTTTAAGGTTTTGTATGAATACCCCAGCCACGATTTATCGCAAAGATTATCAACCGCCACATTTTTTGATTACTGAGACATTTTTGGATGTCGATATCCGTCTGGCCAGAACTCGGGTAAAAAGTCGTTTAACGATGTCTCGACAGGGCGAGCACCATGAACCGCTCATCTTAAATGGTCAGTCGCTTCAGCTGATCAGTGTTCAGCTTGATGGTGTTGACTTAACGCCTGAGCAATATGAGGTGACGGATGAAACGCTGAGCATAACGGGATTGCCAGCTGAGTTTGAACTGGCTATTGAGGTGGAAATACAGCCGAAAGATAACCTCTCTTTAGAAGGCCTTTATTGCTCAAATGGCATGTACTGCACGCAGTGTGAGGCAGAAGGCTTTAGACGCATTACCTATTATCTTGACCGCCCAGATGTTTTGTCGGTTTTTACTACGCGCATCGAGGCAGACAGCGATCAATATCCCGTTTTACTCTCCAATGGTA
>JBPEWS010000006.1:0-2256 GCA_052032465.1 Pseudomonadales bacterium | reverse complement strand
CAATAGGGTTGCCGGATAAGGTGCCCGCCTGATAAACGGGGCCTTCGGGCGCGAGTTTTGCCATGATCTCACGTTTTCCGCCAAAGGCGCCAACGGGCATGCCGCCTCCGATCACCTTGCCCAACGTGGTTAGGTCGGGCTGTATCTGATAGTAAGCTTGCGCTCCACCGAGAGCGACGCGAAACCCCGTCATGACTTCGTCAAAAATTAACACGGCACCTGATTGATCGCATACGTCTCGCCGGGTTTGTAAGAACTCAGCTTTAGCGGGCACAAAGTTCATATTGCCTGCCATCGGCTCAACAATAACAGCGGCGATTTGATCGCCTTTTTGAGCAAAAAACTCACGGACTTGTTCGCTATTATTATAATCCAGCGTATAAGTTAGCTCAGCTAAGGCGCTGGGCACACCGGGAGAGTTTGGCACACCTAGTGTTAATGCGCCAGAGCCCGCTTCGACAAGAAAAGAGTCGCCATGACCATGATAGCAGCCTTTAAACTTAACCAAGGCATCGCGGCCCGTATAGCCACGTGCCAGACGAAGGGCGCTCATGGTGGCCTCAGTTCCTGAGTTCACCATGCGAACTTGATCAAGCGAGGGCACAAGCTGACAAACAAGATCGGCCATCTCGGTTTCTTGTAATGTTGGAGCACCATAGCTCAAACCATCCTTAACCGCTTTTTCAACGGCTTCACGAATGACGGGGTGGTTATGTCCTAAAATCATGGGTCCCCAAGATAGAACATAATCGATATAAGGGTTGTTATTGATGTCGTACAAATAGGCGCCGTCGGCTCGGGAAACAAAGGTAGGTGTTCCGCCTACACTTTTAAATGCGCGCACAGGGGAGTTTACGCCGCCAGGAATATGCTTTTGCGCAAGTTCAAAGGCGGTTTTCATTACGCTCGCTGATTGGTCGCGAGATGCTAAATTCGGGTTTATGTGTTCGGTCATAGGAAGAGGTTCTACTGACTAGTAATGGATAAAAGTGTAGCGAAAGCTATTCGCTTAACCAAGCCTTTCGCAAGGCCTGTAAATTTTTCGTGAGATCACCTGCCCAGACTCCGTTAATCAAAGCCAAGCTATCCACGCCAGTATCGATAACATCGCGGGCATTTAATGTGGTGATGCCGCCAATGGCTACGATTGGAATAGTGATCTTTTGCCGGGCCTGTTCAAGAAATTCCAAGCTAGCGCGATGCGCCGAGACTTTTGACTGAGAAGGATACACCTGCCCAAAAGCAACATAGCTGGCGCCTTCGTCCTGCGCCTGAAGCGCTAGTGCCAGATCCGCGTGACAGGTGCGCCCAATGATAGCCTGCTCGCCCAGCTGCTCTTTGGCCTGGGCAATGCTACCATCGTCTTGGCCTAAGTGAACACCTTGGGCGTGAACAGCCCGAGCAAGAGCGATATCGTCATTGATGATCAAAGGCGTATTATAGCTTTGGCATAGCTCGGCTAGCTGGCTGGCGATCAGGTAACGGTGCTCGTCTTCCAGTTGTTTGCTGCGAAATTGAAGTAGGTCGATGCCCAGCTGAAGGGCAAGCTCGATACGCTGATACCAGCTAGGAGTGGCTTGGTATTGCGTCGTAATCGCATAGATTCCTGTGATACGCTCTGACGGCTTAAGGTTATTCATATGAAGCGCTCGCTGTACACCGCTTAAGGCAGGCATGAAGGGTTAAATGGGAGCTAGCGCAAGGCACGGCGGTTTCCCTGACCAAAAGCATAGCTTTGACGGATAGCGTGATGAGCAAATTGATGCGCAGATTGAATCGCTTGTCTTAAGCTTTGGCCAAGGCAAAGATAACCCGCGATCGCCGATGACAGCATGCAGCCTGTGCCACGAACCTCTACCGCCAAGCGTGGATGAATGAATGCTGAACGATAGCCTGCGGCTTTTAATTGGCTGATGATCTGTTGGCTATGTTGACCGTGGCCGCCTGTTAATAACTGAGCCGGTGGGTTTTGATGGCCAATTGCGGCGAGAAAAGGGGCGAATACCTGTTGCTCATAATGATTCGGTGTGATCAGCTCGCACAGGGGTAATAATCGCTCGCCAATGGGCTGCTGCAGTTCGGGTTCTACTAATGCATTGCCCGCGCTGGCCAACAAAACAGGATCGTAGACGACTTTGGCGTTTGGCAGCTGCTTAAGTGCATAAAGAATTTGCTCAAGCACACCCAGATTGCCGATCATGCCAATTTTAATCACAGTAATCGGTAGCTTGTCTGCCAGCAGGGTATCGATCATTT
>JBPEWS010000059.1:0-5735 GCA_052032465.1 Pseudomonadales bacterium | reverse complement strand
CCTGAAAGATGGGCAGTATTGGCAATGCCTTCAGAAAAAACAAAACCCAGAACGATTGAGATCAGAATAACCAAAATGAGTGGCTGTGATAAGACCAAATGTGAGCTTGGCTTCAAGTGTTTGTAGACCATAGCATAAAAAACCAACCCAATATTGACGCCAGAAAGCCCAAGGAAGTATGGTCCGCTCAATAAAAACTGAGCGGCATTGGATAAAGCGGCGATTACAGCCGTTAGTAAGATCAGCCGAGTTGCGCCTTGGATCTGCTCAATTTGGTTGGCGATTAACCACCATATCACCAAATTAAAGCCCAAATGTATCCAATCACCATGCATTAAAACAGGTGTGAACCAGCGCCAAGGTGCCGTTGCGAACTGTTGAATGGAGTGCTCGGTGTAATACATTAATGCATCGAATACAGCCGGGGCGAATTGTTGAGCGATAAAAATAATGAGGCAAAGAACAAGCAATAAGCGTGTGAATTTGCCAGCACTGCGCCATTGACGCCAATGGGCAACATCAAAACGAGGCGGCTTGGGCTTGCCCAGCTTTATCCGTTCTGCGTTTTTCCAAAGGTCATTGGGGTTCATTGAAGTTGGCTACCCAGTCGTTGATAACGGTATGTGCGCGTTGTGTTAGCGTTTCGGCCGTTTCACCTGGCTCAGGTGTGAAGTCGAAATAGCGGATGATAACGGTTTTATTCGGGGCTTTAGCAATATTGACCAAGTTCTCAACAAAGCTTTGTTCGCCGATAAAAGGGATGGCAGGATGCACGCCCGAGCCGTTAGGGTTGGGGTAATAAATGCCGACTAACTGAAGTGGGCATTGCTTCTCCGTTACGACACGAAACAGCGGTGGTGCAAATGGGATTACATGAGAGCCATCACTGGTTGTCGCTTCAGGGAAAACGCCAACACTGTGCCCGTTATGAATGATTTGGCTGATTTGCTCCAAACGCTCGTAGACTTGGCCTTTGCCGCGCTGGATAAACAGACAGCCCACCATTTTGACTAATGTACCAATAACAGGCCAAGATTGGACCTCTGCTTTCACCAGATAGCTGCGAACCTTTTGCGATGAAAGAATCAGTGGGTCCATCCAAGTGATATGATTGATCATGGCAATATGATCTTGCTGAATTGCTTGGCCTTCAACTTGAATTTTGAAGCCTAAAATACGGACGAGCTGGCGTAACCACCATTGCTCGATGACTAAAACATGCGGATAAAAAGGGTTAACCCAAGCAAGGAAAATGATGCCTAAAAAGATGCCGAAGGGAATCCATAAAAAGACAAAAACAATCCGCAGTAGGGCAATGATCATAGACAGCATCAGTTGAAGAACCGTTCTTTATAACGAGGGGAAATATTTTCTACATCGATAAGAATAAAAAGATCGACGCAGTTGAATTCTTTATCCCAAAAAGGCTCGCCACCGATTTTTGCACCAAGACGTAAATAGGCTTTCAGTAAAGGCGGTATTTTGACGGTGGTTTGCGCCTCTTTTGATCCGGCTTGACCGAAATCGAATGGAGTATGCGGCGTGACTCGAAGCGCTTCATCAACAAAATACTCGCGGCGAATTTTAGGCATCAATTCTTCAATAAGCTTGCCACCGTCTAGAAGAGGAATGCTGGCGCAGCCAATCAGATAACGCGCTTCATAGGTGTTTGAAAAATGTGCAATGCCTTGCCAAAGCGTGTTGATGGCGGCTCCAGAACGATATTTAGGGTGTACACAAGTTCGCCCGATTTCAAGCACTTTGCCGTCTAGCTTTGCTAAGTTGCCAAGGTCAAACTCATGTTCTGAATACCATTTTCCCGCTTTGATCATCTGCTTTTGTGTGAGCAGGCGAGTATAGGCGACTACGCCTTCATCATTTTGGTTTTTTACCACTAAGTGAGAGCAGTATTTGTCGAACTTATCCAGATCAAGGTCGTGCTTGTTTTTGAATTGTGCGCCGTATTCTTCAGAGAACACGCGATACCGCAGACGCTGAGAAGCAATGATGTCTTTTTTAGAGGTCGTGACATTGAAATACAGCTCTAGGTCATCGATAGAGTCATTGGAAAGGTCCGCTTTGCGTTCCTTCTTATTGAGTTCGTGGACGATCTTCGCTTTTGGCGTTAATAGTTCACGGAGTTGTTGTGTCTGTCGCTTTAACAACGCGCCAAGTTGGTCGAACATAAGGCTTGATGCGTACCGAAAATAAAAAGTAGCCCGATTATGGCATATTTGCCACAAACCTGAAACGCTTCATTCAACAAAGCAATTAGATGTGCTACCTCGAACAGAAAAAGGGTATAAAAAAGCCCGCCAAGGTTTCCCGTGGCGGGCAAAGACTGAGAGATTAACTCAGCCGAGGAGACAACTGATTAGCAGCTGTAGTACATACCAAACTCAACTGGGTGAGTTGTCATGTTAAGAAGTTCAACTTCTTGACGCTTAAGCTCAAGGTAGCCTTCGATCATGTCTTTAGTGAACACGTCGCCTGCAAGCAAGAACTCGTGGTCAGCTTCCAACGCGTCAAGAGCCATATCTAGGCTGTGAGCAACGGTTGGGATTTTTGCTGCTTCTTCTGCAGGTAGGTCATAAAGATCTTTATCTGCAGCTTCACCTGGGTGAATTTTGTTTTTGATACCGTCAAGGCCAGCCATCAACATTGCAGAGAATGCAAGGTATGGGTTCGCTGTTGGATCAGGGAAGCGAACTTCGATACGACGAGCTTTCGGGCTGCTAACGAATGGGATGCGGATCGATGCAGAACGGTTACGTGCTGAGTAAGCCAACATAACAGGTGCTTCGAAGCCAGGTACCAAACGCTTGTATGAGTTTGTTGACGCGTTTGCAAATGCGTTGATCGCACGTGCGTGCTTGATGATACCGCCAATGTAGTAAAGCGCTTCTTCTGAAAGACCAGCGTACTCGTCGCCAGAGAAGATGTTTTTACCGTCTTTTGAAAGAGATTGGTGGCAGTGCATACCAGAACCGTTGTCGCCTACTAGTGGCTTAGGCATGAATGTCGCTGTTTTGCCGTAAGCGTGAGCAACATTGTGGATGCAGTATTTCATTGTCTGAACTTCGTCAGCTTTCTTAGTCAATGTGTTGAACTTAACACCGATTTCGCACTGACCTGCAGTCGCAACTTCGTGGTGGTGTACTTCAACCGCTTGACCTGTTTCAGTGATCGCGTTACACATCGCTGCACGAACTTCGTGAAGTGAGTCAACTGGAGCTACTGGGAAGTAACCGCCTTTAACGCCTGGACGGTGACCCATGTTGCCGCCTTCAAATTCTTCGTTGTTAGCCCATGCTGCTTCTTCAGAGAAGATTTCGTATGAAGCGCCGCTCATGTCAGCTTTCCAACGAACGTCGTCAAAGATAAAGAATTCTGGCTCAGGACCAAAGAATGCTGTGTCAGCAATACCTGTAGACTTCATGTACTCTTCAGCGCGGATCGCGATAGAACGTGGATCGCGCTCATAGCCTTGCATAGTTGCTGGCTCGATAATATTACAAGTAAGGTTAACTGTTGTATCTTCTGTAAAAGGGTCAAGATAGGCTGTTTCGTCGTCAGGCATCAAAATCATGTCTGATTCGTTAATACCTTTCCAACCTGCGATAGAAGAACCATCGAACATTTTTCCGTCTTCGAAGAACTCGTCTTCGATTTCAGACACAGGAACAGTTACGTGTTGTTGCTTACCTTTTGTATCAGTGAAACGAAGATCAACCCAAGTAGCTTCGCTCTCTTTGATCAATTTAAGAGTTTTCGACATTTTTGCCTCCATCGATTTGTAAAATATAAATTACCTAAAAGGTATGCAAATGCTATGCCAAAAAAAGAGGGAATGAAAGCGCTTTTGGTCGAGTAAAAACCACGTTCGGCACGGATTTGGAGCAAAGCGGACGAAGATGACGGGTTTTTACGCATGCTAAAAGTGCATTTGCGCTTTGTTTTTGTGCAAGGGCGCTTCTTGATGGCTGCTGGCTATCGCTGAGTCGCCACTTAATGAGATTGTATTGCGCTAAATCAGAGCAAATGAACGCCGCGTTATTTTTGAATCCAGAAACAATAAGTGATTACGCCGCGGTCATTACCGTCTTGCGACTGGTGTATCAGCGTATGGCCGTTGACATCGCACCAAGCTGGGATGTCTTGCAGCGTTCCGCGATCGGTGCATACGATTTGCAGTATTTCACCCTCTGCTAAGGCGGCTAGTTGCTGCTGAAGGTGGATGATCGGCATGGGGCAAAGCAGGCCGCTGGCATCATAAACGCGGTTGGCGTTTGGGGTGCTCATTGCAAAATCCACTCGGCGGGCATGTCGTCTATGCCAAAAGGCTGTACTTGATAGCGCTGAATAAGAGGATCCCCAGGGCGTTTAAGATCAACCGCAACCTGAGGATCAAATTTGGCTTTACTGTAACGGGCGCAGATCTGAGCAGCGAGCTTAAGATCATCTTCAGTTGGACTGCCATCAATGAGCATCAGTGCACCGCCTGTATTAGCCGCTTTCATTGAGAGAAAGCGGTCACGGTAGCCCTCTAGGTAATGCGTTTCACCTTCTTCACGGCTAATGATCAGCTTAAAATGTGCGGCAGGGCGAATATGTCGACCAACTTTGAGCAAAATAATGTCGTCCATTTCATAATCGCGCTGGCCTCGTGACTGCCACAGGTCTCGTAGCTTTTTAGTGTATGAGTCATCGGTTAAAAAGCAGCAGCCACCAGCGGGCTGAGCATAGTCTTCAAAACCATAATGCTGAGCTAGCTCAATTTGTGGGCTGCGATTACGACCATAAAAATCAAACAGCTTGTCTCGGTCTACCCAGCCCATGCGCTCAGGGAGGGTGGGCTCTAATTTTTTTGCACAAAGAGGGCGTAGCAAAATATCTTCGGTTTGCGACTCCTCGGCAATAATGGGCATTTTCTTTTTCAACTGAGAGTTGGGTCTCTGGCCGATCACCTCGCCCGTAATAATAAAATCGAAGCCCTCGGTTTTCACCATTTCATGGGCTTTTTCAAGCATGAGTTTAGCTTGTTTCAGCATGAAGATTTTGCAATCTGTACAGGGGTTGGCATGCTTTCCGTAGCCGTATTTGGGGCGTAAAACGACTTCTTTATAGGCCTCGGAGATATCAACAATATGAAGCTTGATGCCCAATTGCTGCGCGGAGTGTAAGGCGCTATGGCGTTTGGTTTTATCGGTTTTTCTCAGCGCTTGGGTATGGCCTTCGACACAAAAGCCTGTGTAAAAGTTAACGCCCTCGACCTCAATGCCTTGTTCTTGGATGACGCGTACCGCCAGCAAAGAATCTAATCCGCCGGATAGAAGTGCCAAAGCGCGCTTAGGGCGGCTGGCTTGTTGAAGGTCTGTGTTCGGCATGTTGGCTCGCTACGACTATGCACTCAAAATGGCAGAGCATTATAGCGAGTTTTATGGGCTCGGGCGAATTAGCGAGGCTTATATTGAGTCGGGCAATAGGCGCGATCAATGTCTGGGTTTCTTCGACTGGCGTGCTTGCTGGGGCGCCCTGAAACTCTTGCGCGCCAAAGCTTAAAGCTGCTGGGCTTGAGCGAGGAGCGCATCAGTTTGATGACGGCTTTTTCGCTCAAGCCGTAGTTTTGCTCAATGGCTTCAAAGGGCGTTCGATCCTCCCATGCCATTTCAATAATGCGTGACAAGGTGGGCTCTTGAATTTGAGCTGTGCGTTTCATATTAAGCTCGCAAAAC
>JBPEWS010000058.1:0-2376 GCA_052032465.1 Pseudomonadales bacterium | reverse complement strand
TGGCCTTGATTGAATTTGCACGTCATGTGGCAGGTATTTCGAAAGCGCATAGCTCAGAGCTACAGCCGAGCACGCCAGACCCTGTTGTTGGCCTGATTACCGAGTGGCGAGATGAGTCGGGTGAGACAATGCAGCGAGATGCTAGCAGCGATTTAGGCGGCACTATGCGTTTGGGCGCGCAAACGGCGCGATTGACCCCGGGCACGAAAATTCACGATTGCTATCAAACGCCGCTGATTCAAGAGCGTCACCGTCATCGCTATGAAGTGAATAATAACTACCTTCCTCAACTTGAGGCAGCTGGCTTGGTGATTTCAGGAAAATCAGAAGATGGCAGTTTGGTAGAAGTGATTGAGGCGCCTGACCATCCGTGGTTTGTGGCCTGTCAGTTCCACCCAGAATTTACCTCGACGCCTCGTGAGTCACATCCTTTGTTTGCTGGCTTTATCCAAGCCGCACTTGAACGTGCGCATCACCAGTAATATTGACTGAATTACCCACAGGAAAACATGCAAAAGATTATTGAATTAAAATCAATCAAAATGGGCAATGATTTGCCCTTCGTGCTGTTTGGTGGCATGAATGTATTAGAGTCTCGCGACTTGGCGCTGTCGATTTGCGAAGCCTATGTCAAAGTCACTGAAAAGCTGGGCATTCCCTATGTTTTCAAGGCGTCTTTTGATAAGGCAAACCGCTCTTCCGTGCATTCATTTCGCGGCCCAGGTTTAGATGAAGGGCTTAAAATCTTTGAAGAAGTGAAAAAAACCTTTGATGTGCCCGTGATTACTGATGTTCACGAGCCGTATCAAGCTCAGCCTGTAGCCGAAGTTTGTGACATTATTCAGCTTCCCGCCTTTTTGTCTCGCCAGACAGACCTTGTTGTTGCGATGGCGAAAACGGGCGCCATCATCAATATCAAAAAAGCGCAGTTTCTTGCGCCCCATGAAATGCAGCATATTGCAAAAAAATGCGAAGAAGCAGGCAATGACCAAGTGATTCTCTGTGAGCGTGGCTCTTGCTATGGCTACAATAATTTGGTGGTTGATATGCTCGGCTTTGGCATCATGCGAGACATGGGTCATCCCGTGTTTTTTGATGTGACGCACAGCCTGCAAAAACCAGGTGGTCGAGCTGATTCGGCCGACGGACGCCGTGCACAAGTGACAGATTTGGCCTTGGCAGGCATGACACAGCGCATAGCGGGACTGTTTTTGGAAGCGCACCCAAACCCTAATGAAGCGAAATGTGATGGCCCTTGTGCCTTGCCATTGAGCACGTTGGAGCCATTTTTGGCACAAGTAAAAGCGGTAGATGACTTAGTGAAGTCATTACCAAAACTCGATACCTCGATTTAACCCAAGGAGTTTTTATGACGATTATTGCAGACATTAAGGCACGCGAGATTCTTGATTCGCGTGGTAACCCAACCGTTGAAGCTGACGTGTATTTAGAAGACGGTTCTTGGGCGACAGCGTGTGCACCATCGGGTGCATCGACAGGTTCTCGCGAGGCGCTTGAGCTTCGTGACGGCGATAAATCACGTTTTTTAGGTAAAGGCGTGACCAAGGCAGTGGGCAATATCAACAGCGATATTCGCGAAGCCTTGATGGGTAAAGATGCGGCTGACCAGAAAAAAATTGATCAGATCATGATTGATCTTGATGGCACAGAAAACAAGTCGAAGCTTGGTGCGAACGCGATCTTGGCGGTTTCTTTAGCAGCAGCAAAGGCGGCTGCTATTTCAAAAGATATGCCACTTTATGAGCATATCTCTGAAGTCAATGGCGATTCGGGTTATACCCTCCCTGTTCCGATGATGAACATCATTAACGGTGGCGAACACGCAGATAATAACGTTGATATTCAAGAGTTTATGATTCAGCCAGTGGGCGCGAGCACGATGGATGAGGCCATTCGTTATGGCGCTGAAATCTTCCAGCACTTGAAAAAAGTTTTGCAAGACAAGGGCTTAAGTACAGCTGTTGGTGATGAAGGCGGTTTTGCTCCAGATTTGGGCTCAAACGAAGAAGCGCTACAAGTGATCTCTCAAGCGGTTGAAAACGCGGGTTATAAGCTAGGTGAAGACGTGACGCTGGCGCTTGATTGTGCGGCATCTGAATTCTACAAAGACGGTAAATATGTGCTTGCGGGTGAAGGCAAGAGCTTCACGAGTGAAGAATTCGCCGATTACTTAGCCGACCTAGTAGCTCGTTATCCTATTATCTCAATTGAAGATGGTATGGACGAGAGCGACTGGGATGGTTGGAAAGTGCTTACCGATAAAATTGGCGATAAGGTTCAGCTAGTTGGTGATGATTTGTTTGTGACCAATACCAAGATTTTGAAAGAGGGCATCGATAAAGGCATCGCGAACTC
>JBPEWS010000057.1:0-1707 GCA_052032465.1 Pseudomonadales bacterium | reverse complement strand
GCTTTAAGGGCTTGCGCTAAAACATGCCCTCCATATAAATTACCTTGGCCATAGTCGCGACTACGGCCTTCGAACTGATCATCACCCAAAGGCTTGAGCTCTAAGAGCTCGACAAGGGCATCGAGAGCTTTTGACATAGAAGAAAATTATTTAACGGTTTGAGGAAAATACGGACCAGGCAATAAACCACGCTGGCCATTAAAAAGTTGATAATTGGCCTTTTTAGAGACTTCGTGAGTCTTGTCTACCAGCGAATTAGCCACCTGCTTCACAGCCGCTTCAATCAACATAGCAATGATATTATTTTGCTGACTTTCGCCATCAACAGCATAGGCTTCACTTGCCCACAAGAGCTCGCCAGAATCAGCATCTTTTAAAGCCGCTTTGACCGAGACTACCGACTTTGAGCTTAATACTTGATACTTTTGTCCCCACTGTTCAATCGAGACATATAAAACGGCATCCGGATCAATCACTTCATTGAGCTTTGCCATTGGCACTTGATGCATTTCATAAGGGTCTTGCAAACCATTTTCACGCATCATGGCCTCCACCACAGCGACAGGAAACACGTAAAAGCCGCGTTCAGCCAAAGGCGTAGACACTGTCGACAGGTAGGTGTAAGGCGCTTGTACTTCTGTGGTTTGATTGACAGGAGGTAAGACTAAAATCGAGCGCGGCATATTCGCCTGCAATGCGCTGTAATCCATCGGCTCACGTGTTTGACAAGCGCTAAGCAAGAGTAATGACAAACCGATCAACATTATTCGTTTCATTATTGCTCCGCTCCTGTTTGTTTCGCTTGCTGAGCACGTTGAATCATTCCATCAATAAAAACGCTGGATTCAGGGTACATTTGCTTTTCACGCTGAAACGCTTGATAGCCCGCGCCTTCATTGCCTTCAAGCAAATACATATAGCCTAAATGCGCCTGAATACCCGGAGCAATGCGCTTTCCTTGTTCTTGAGCACGCAATAAATCACGCTCGATATCAGCAATTTGCTCTTGAGGGGTCACCGAACCATCGCCGTTATACATCGCGTAGATATTGTCTTGATATTCGCCCCAGTAAAAAAGGCTTTGGCTTTTTTGAGCGCAGCCGACCATCGTCAGAGCGGCTGCAGTCATCACAACATATTTAAATTTTCGCATTTATTCAGCAGACCATTTTTTTTGCTCAAGTGCCACGATCAGATTGTCCACTGCCTCTGAAATAGCCAAATTAAGCACTTTGCCGTTAAGTGTACTGTCATAGGAAGCTGTGCCACCTGTGCCTAATACTTCACGACTTGAAAGCTCAAACTCACCGGCGCCTTGGCTAGAATACAAAATAGCCGAGCTATTCACATCAACCACATTGAGCATAACCTTGGCATAAGCAACCTGCTTTTTACCACTGCCTAAAATGCCAAACAGCTGTCGATCACCCACAACTTTTCGACCAAATTCAGTGACATCACCGGTCACGATAACATTAGCGCCCTGAATTGCGTTCTGCGTGCCGCTTAATCCTGCTTCCTCAGCAATTTGCGCCATATTGTCACGATCCATAACGATAAAACGACCAGTCTGCTGAAGATGAGTTTGCAAAATCGTTTTCGCTTGGCTACCTAGGCGATCAGAACCCGAAGAAAAAATACCGTTTTGATAGTCGCTACGGTTATAAAAGCTTCCCACGATAAGGCGTTGCTTTTCACCTTGATAGG
>JBPEWS010000056.1:0-7598 GCA_052032465.1 Pseudomonadales bacterium | reverse complement strand
GAGTTTACAAGGCTTTTATCAAATTGCGCTTTTTCAAACCCCAAAAAAAAACAAAATGCAAAAAAAATTGAAAAAGTTTGAAACTTTTTAATGAACGTGCTGACTAAGAATGGATTATCTCCTGAGTTTAAAAGCTGGTTGTGCGAAAGCCGCCAGCTTTTCTTTTTTTTAGCACCAGATAAATAACACGTAGCAATAGCATAAGCCTAGCTGAGCTAGCATCCTATTTCCCCGCGAGCACAGCGTAAATACAGCAATTAAGTCGCGCAAAAAGCGTGAAATGATCAGCGCCAAAAGCTCGCTAATGCAACTGGCAAAACTTCTTTGCGGATCATTGATCAATCAGGTGACTCATGAAAGACAAGAGCGTGATTTTTCATTAAATAATAAGCGCTTAGGCACTTTTCATTGTAATAAACTTTTACAAAACCCAACATTTAGTAACGCGAAAAAGCCGAACTTTCTGCCGTGAGAGAAGACAAAGAACTGTACTCGCAAGAGTATGACATCTACCTCCTCCTGCTGGCATAAAGTGAAAACCTTATGCCAGCTTTTTTATCCAGCAAATTTATTCGGCTTTTTTACTGTACGATCAATAAGCGCTATCAAAAAACACTTGCCATAAGCACCAGCCTTAACACCTGAGCCAAAATTTTTCCACCTCAGCGCAGGCGAGCTACAAATGCGCTTTAAAAAAAGCGACCGCCTCATCCTTTCGACCTTTAAGCTCGATCATCGGTGCTGGGTAATCTGCCTTTTTGTCTAACTGTTTCATCTTCAAAATATCTTTAGCTGAAACAGATTTAAGCTCGGGAACATACTGCTTAATGAACAAGGCCTGCTCATCAAAGCGTTCGGCTTGTCGCAATGGGCTCAACACACGAAAATAAGGCGCCGCATCGGTTCCAACAGACGAGCTCCACTGCCAACCGCCATTATTCGCTGCAAAATCGCCATCAATTAACCGGCTCATAAAATACGACTCACCCCAATGCCAATCAATTAATAAGTATTTCGTCAGAAACACCGCCACCAGCATACGAAGTCGATTATGCATCCAGCCTGTCTGGTTGAGCTGACGCATAGCAGCGTCCACCAACGGGAAGCCCGTCTGACCCTGACACCATGCTAAGAACTGCTCATGGTTTTCGCGCCAAGGCAGCTGGTCATAATTATCTTTAAAAGCGTGATGCATCGACAGTTTGGGGTTTTGCGCCATGATATGACGATAAAAATCGCGCCAAATCAATTCGCTTTGCCAAGTTTTCCAGCCTTCGCTGTTCTCGTGTTGCTGGCTCGCCTTCCAAGCTTGGTAATGAGCGGTTCGCGGACTGAGTGAACCCAAGCTCAGATAAGCCGATAAACGACTGGTCCCTTCCACGCTGGGAATATCTCGATCGCTCTTATAATCCTGCAATTGCGCCTCGCAAAAGGCCTCTAACTGCGCCAAAATATCGGCTTCCTGTTCGTGATAGCCTAGCTGCACTTGAGCCTCAAAGTGACGCTTTTGCTTTATCTCCAGCCAATCTTTTCGCGCCTGTTGGTAAGCCGACTCATCCAACGGCTTCGCCTCAGGCATCGTTAACGGCTGATAATGCTCAGGATGCTGCTCAACATATGAGCGCCATGTTTTCGCAAACGGCGTAAATACTTGATAAAAATCACCATCAGACTTTGTCACTCGACCCGGTGGCACCAGCACCGTATCCTCAAACCAATGCATGTTAATCGGCGAGTCCGTTAACCACTCATGAATGGCGGCATCTCGGCGAAATTCATTACGTGGATAATCCTGATTCGCATACACCGCATCGATGTCCAGACTCTCAATGGCCTCCTGTAAATGATGCTGATGCGAGGCGTAGGTCCCCGCTTCACGAATCAACAACACCACACCTTGGTCGCGCAATGTTTGTTGCAAGGCCTCTAAAGTTTGATACACCAAATAGCGGCGGCACTCAGCGACCTCATGCGCATCCCATTGCGCTTCGCTGATTAAATAAAGTGCATAGACGTGTTCGTCTGAATTTGCGTCTTGAAACGCATGATAGAAGGGGGAATGATCATGCCAACGCAGATCATTTCGTAACCAAACGAGTTTATTCATGACAGGTAAATTCTTAGTAAATCGAACTTTATGTCAAAAAAGTGTCAGTGAGGATGGAAAACGAAAGAAAAAACTTATTTACAAAATCCATAAAGTTTTTATTTTTCAGCCAAATAGAATTCCTTTATACTAATTTACATGATCTTCAGGACAATACGCGATGTGGCTTAAACTTTATACAGCGGCGAGTTTCACGGTTTTATCCATTTTGGGCACCATGATGTTAAGCCCCTCGACAATGGCTGAAACACCCGCCAATGTCCAAGATCGTTTTATGACATTGGACAATGCCGCCCTGCTCATCGGCGGAAAACAGCAAGTTTATTTCAGCTATAATGCCGACACGCCAATGGTTCCAGCCTCAACCATGAAAGTACTCATGGCCTATGAAGCGCTTGAAACCTGGGGTCGAGACCACCATTTCACGACTGACTTTTACCTTACCGACAAAAACACGCTTTGCGTCAAAGGCTCTGGCGACCCGTTTTTAACATCCAGTGAACTTCTCACCGCTGCGCTCAATATTTCTTTTCGTGAATTGCCTGAATTAACTGGCCTCACACTGGACACCAGCTTTTTTGGTCAAGATATCACCGTTGATGGTCGCACCCAAACTCTCAACCCGTACGATGCGCCACTCAGTGCTCTAGCGGCTAACTTCAATACAGTGTCGTTGAAAAAAACCAGCCAGAGCGTCATCAGCGCTGAAGAGCAAACCCCTTTAACCGATCTTGCTCGAAGCCTTAGCGAAAAAATCAACCGAGGCAGTCATCGTATCAACGTGCAAAGCACAGAAAATGGCGAGCAACAATTTGCCGAAATCATGATGAACTTCTTGCAATCATCAGGCGTGAAGATCAAAAATTCGATCCATCACGGCAGCTGTGGCCAAAATAGTACATTGGTTTACCAACATGAAAACTCGCACCCACTTGAAGAACAAGTGCGTGGCATGCTCAAATACTCCAATAACTTTATCGCCAATCAGCTGTTTTTATTGCTCGGCGCTAAACAACTCGCTAGCACCCCGCTTTCTCGCCTTCACTTTCAGCAAAAAGTACAAGAAACTCTCGGCTGGAAAAAAAGCCGTATTGTTGATGGCGCAGGACTTTCACGTAAAAACCGCTTCACGGCCAACGAGATGGTTAGCCTACTCGAGCGCTTCAAGCCCTATGCCGACCTTCTTAACTGCTACGGCGATGTTTGCGCCAAAACTGGCACACTTTCAGGTGTTCAAACCTTGGCGGGTTATATTAAGCACCGTGGTGAACTGGTGCCTTTCGCCCTGTTCGTGAATGAGCCTGTGGCGCGCAACTTCCGAATCGAGCTTATGCAAGACTGGGCAGATGCGATGAATCAGCTTGAACCCGTACTGGTTGCACAAAACGACTCGCTTGGTAGCGAATAAAATTCATTGCTTAGCATCACCGTCATTCAGCCGATTCCTTAATGATGCCTTTTTCTGCGTTTGATCCAACGGCCATTAAACTTGAAGCTGAAACACATACCTATCGCTTAACCAACCAGCCCAACAAAACGCTGCAAAGCTGTACGGCATTTATTGGCCAATTCTTTCCGAAGTTTGACCAACAAGCCACTGCCGAAAAGCTAGTGAATACCCCAAAATATCAACATCAAACCGTTGACGAGATTTTAGCAACTTGGCAGCAATCTGCCGATTTTGGCACACAAGTGCATGAGGAAATTGAGCGCGCCATTCTTGCAACAGCTGATCAAACGCCGCTGCAAACACCAGCAGATACTCGCGAGAGTGAAATACCAACGCCCGAAATTGAAACCGAACAAGCGCAATACGCACTCAACTGGATAGCTCGATACCTGCCGAAATCTCGCTATATCATTCAACCCGAGCTGATGATCTTTTCCGAGCCCCTAGGCCTTGCAGGCACCATCGACTTGCTGGCGTTTGATACACAAACCGATCGCTATATCATTGTCGACTGGAAAACCAATAAAACCATCCGCAAGCAGTCCTACCAAGGCGCAACAGGAAACCATCCAGCAAGCGCTCATTTAATGGACTGTAACTACATTAAATACAGCCTTCAGCTCTCACTTTATCGTTATTTGCTCGAAACCACCTACGGCTTGAATGTGCATAAGCAAGGTCTTGTTCACCTGCAGCCCGAGGGTTTTGAGTCAATCTCATGCCAGTATTTGCAAGCGGATATCAACGCCCTACTTAAGCACCGCTAAGCCCGTTTTTCTCACGGAGACTATTCACCAAACTGCACCTTCGCAGCATGGCTCATTCAATACAAAAATTCAGGGGTGAAAAAAAACCTTTTTTCCCGTACAATCGCGGGATTATTTTTTAAGTATGACATGAGGAAGATATGACTGATCGTGTTTCTGTAGGTAATTTGCAAGTTGCAACCTGCCTTTACAACTTCATTAACGAACAAGCACTCCCTGGTACTGACATCGAAGCAGCCGACTTCTGGGCTTCATTTGAGTCTATCATTGCCGACCTAGCTCCAAAAAACAAAGCGCTACTAGAAAAGCGTGAAGAGCTTCAGGCTAAAATCGACCAATGGCACCGCGATAATCCATCGCTTGATTTCGACGACTACAAAGCCTTCCTTGAAGAAATTGGTTACCTTTTGCCTGAAGGCGAAGACTTCAGCATCGAAACCAGCAATGTTGATCCAGAAATTGCAACGATCCCGGGTCCTCAACTTGTTGTTCCGATCAAAAATGCACGTTTCTCATTGAATGCAACTAATGCTCGCTGGGGCAGCCTGTATGATGCATTCTACGGTACAGACGTCATTTCAAGTGAAGACGGCTGTGAGCGCGGTGGCGCCTACAACCCAAAACGCGGCCACAAAGTTATCGCAAAAGCGTGTCAGTTCCTAGACGACACAGCGCCGCTAACTTCAGGCAGCCATGCTGAAGTAACAGAATACGCACTGATCACCGAAGGTGGTGTTCAAGTACTGGCCGCTACACTGAAATCAGGTGAGCAAGTGGGTTTGAAAAAACCTGAGCAATTTGCTGGCTATAAAGGCGAGTCAAACGCACTAACTGCGGTTCTATTAAAGAACAACGGCCTACACTTTGAGCTTCAGCTTGATGCTAACCACCCAATTGGCAAAGATCACCCAGCAGGTTTGAAAGACATCCTGATGGAATCAGCCATGACAGCGATTCAAGACTGCGAAGACTCTGTTGCCGCCGTTGACGCTGAAGACAAAACGATGGTTTACAGCAACTGGCTTGGCCTGATGCGTGGTGACCTTAAAGAAACCTTCATCAAAAACGGTAAAGAGCAGACACGTAAGCTTAACGAAGACCGTGACTACATGTGTCCAAACGGCTCTGTGTTAACTTTGCCAGGTCGCGTACTCCTTCTCGTTCGTAACGTCGGTCACCTAATGACAAACAGCGCGATCATCTGGAACGACCAAGAAGTTCCAGAAGGTATTATGGACTGCATGGTAACCAGCATGATGGCTATCCATGACTTGAAGCGTAAAGCGAACAAAAACTCGCGTGCAGGTAGCGTTTACATCGTTAAGCCAAAAATGCATGGCCCTGAAGAAGTGGCGTTTGCCGTTGAACTATTCGGTCGTGTTGAAGAAGCGCTTGGCTTAAAAGAAAACACACTAAAAATGGGCATCATGGATGAGGAGCGCCGTACAACGGTTAACCTTAAAGAATGTATCCGTGCTGCAAAATACCGCACCGTATTCATCAACACGGGTTTCTTAGACCGCACAGGTGATGAAATCCATACTTCAATGGAAGCTGGCCCAATGGTGCCAAAAGGTGACATGAAGCAACAAGCTTGGATTGGCGCCTATGAAGACTGGAACGTTGATATCGGTCTTGAATGCGGCCTAATGGGCAAAGCGCAAATTGGTAAAGGCATGTGGCCTAAGCCAGACCAAATGGCAGAAATGCTTGAAGCAAAAATCGGCCATCCGCTTTCAGGCGCAAACTGTGCATGGGTTCCTTCACCAACAGCGGGTACATTACACGCATTGCACTACCATCAAGTTGATGTTGTAGCACGCCAGCAAGAGCTTCAAGGTCGTGAGCGCGCAAGTCTTGATAAAATTTTGACGATCCCACTACTTAAAGACCAAGTCTTAAAGCCTGAAACTATTCAGCGTGAGCTAGACAACAACGCACAAGGCATCTTGGGCTACGTTGTTCGCTGGGTTGAACAAGGTGTAGGTTGCTCTAAAGTTCCAGACATCAATGATGTTGGCCTAATGGAAGACCGCGCAACCTTACGTATTTCTGGTCAGCACATCACTAACTGGCTTCGTCACGACATCGTTACCGAAACTCAGGTTCGCGCAACATTTGAGCGCATGGCTGAAGTCGTTGACCGTCAGAACGCCGCTGACCCAGCTTACCGTCCTATGGCTCCAGACTACAGCGAAAGCGTTGCTTACCAAGCCGCTCTAGAGTATGTGCTCAAAGGCACAGTTCAGCCTAGCGGTTACACTGAGCCGGTATTGCACCGCCGTCGTATCGAAGCAAAAGCAAAATACGGCGCATAAGCCTCTCAATTGTCCGCCAGCAGCAACACCGCTGCTGGCAGACAGTTTTTACTCCTTCTTACTTTTCTGGCACTTCTCACGCAAAGCTCTATTTCGTTTTTATCGTCTTAGCGCCTTTCTTACTCACTTTCGCCGTAACAAGCGCTTTGGCTTACAGCGTTTTATCGCGCTTTTTGATGGCTTTTTTATCCGTCTTATCCGCAATTAAATACGCCTCCTGCTCAATATTCACAGAAAACTCATCACCACGAGATAAGCTAAGCTTTCGGACAAAAACGAACTAAACCACTGGCACTGTTAGGTTTTTGTTAATCTGTCTTTACATATTCTATACACAGGCGTAGCCTGACAAAGTAATTGTTTAATAATAAAAATAATGAACCGAGGTGAAACATGAGCACGACCACTGCATCACTCAATGATGACAAAACAACAGACGAATCGCTCGGCAAACCCGTTGTCCGACAGATGGAATTTGGCTTTTCAGATGATCTACCCCGCTACATGTACCGCAACAACCCAATGATCAGCGGTCTGGTGTACGCCTTATCTGAAAGCTTTCCCCAAGGTGAGGAAATGTTCATTGAATCGGTACGTAATTATCAAGACCAAATCACCGATCCTGAACTCAAAAAAGAAGTTCGCGCCTTTATCGGCCAAGAGGCGCACCACGGCAAACAGCACCGTGAATTTAACGAGATCATCGAAAAACGCGGCTTCCCTGTTAGTCGTTACTACAAATACCATGAGTGGCTAATCAAAAACTCAAACCGTGTTTATGGCAAAAAAGGCCAGCTCGCGCTAACCGTTGGTTTTGAACATATTACGGCCTCCTTTGGTTCAGAATTTTTGCGCAATGAAAAACTACGCGAAGAGGTGGATGAACGCGTCAATCGACTCATGATTTGGCATGCCATTGAAGAAGTCGAGCACAAAACCGTCGCCTTCGATGTCTA
>JBPEWS010000055.1:0-5773 GCA_052032465.1 Pseudomonadales bacterium | reverse complement strand
CTTTGGTGGCTGATACTGAGGTTTACATTGGCTTGTTCGAGTATGCCAATGGCTTGGCTGTCGCCGATGGTGAAATCGGAGGCGGCATCGTAGTATATTTTATCGAAGGTGCCGCCACAGCTGATCAAATGAAGCTTGGGTTGTGTTGTTGCCATTAGCTTGCCTAGTAACGGTGGCTCAGGCTGGCCTGCCAGCTGGCGATATGTTTAGGCAGTTTGATGGGATCAACATCAAGTTCAAGCTCGTCCAGCATAGCGTCTAAACGCACGGGCTTTTTGCTGCGCAGATCGACAAAAGCAATACGAGCTAGCTGCATGATGCATAGCTTGCCTTTGCGGGTGAAACGGTTTTCAAAATAGGCGTACTTTTCATCCCAGTAGACCAGCTTAGTTTCGACCTCAAAGCGAGTCAGTAGTGGGATCATGCCGTAAAAACTGGTTTGCTGAGCGGATATAACGCCCAGAATTTTATGTCGCTTCATTGCCCGATACCAGCCGACTTGTTGTAGCCAGCGAATACGCATCAAATCAACAAAGCTGGATACGCGTGAATTGGTCAGGTGGTCAATGGAAAAGGCAGCATCCGATGGCCAAACGCGAAAACACTGCTTGCTAGATTCGGTGGCGTGCTGTTGTGGCAGCGAGCGAAGCGAAAAACGCTGCGCGATTAGGCGAAAATACAGATTCATAATGTCTCCTTTTCGATGTCCTTCTTGTCTTTATTGTTGGGCTATTGCCAGCGCTTGGCTCAGCGTATCGCGCCAGTGTGTGAGCGCATTTGGCTGAGCCTTACGAAGGCAATGTGGCGACGTTTACTTGAGCTCTTTGGAGCTTTTATTCAGTAAGTGACGTGCAATAATCAATTGCTGAATTTGCTGTGTGCCTTCAAAGATGTCAAGGATTTTGGAATCACGTGCCCATTTTTCCAGAAGTTCGTGCTCGCTGTAGCCCAAGCTGCCGCAAAGCTCGACGCATTTGAGCGTAATGGCATTGCAGGTTCGCCCTGCTTTGGCCTTGGACATTGAGGCTTCTTTTGAGTTGGGTTTGCCGCTATCGGCCATCCATGCGGCTTTGAGCATCAGAAGTCGTGCGGCTTCCCAGTCTGCTTGCATGCTGATGAGCTCTTGCTCGATCGCGCTACGCTGGCTAAGAGGCTTGCTCAGCGCTTTGTCGAGGCGCGTTTGTTTTAGCAAGGCTTTGGTGGTATCGAGGGCAGCTTCGGCTACTCCGATTGCCATGGCCGCTACCATCGGGCGGGTGTTATCAAAGGTTTGCATAACGCCGCCAAAGCCTTTTTCGACGCGCACTTCAGGGTCGCCCAGCAGGTTGTCTTTGTGCACGCGGCAGTTATTCAGCGCATAGTTGGCGGTGTCTGAGGCTTTAATGCCGAGCTTATGCTCAAGGCGCATCAGCTCTAGGCCTTCGGTGCCTTTTTCTACAACAAAGGATTTTATCGCGGCTTTGCCAAGTTTAGGGTCCAGCGTCGCCCAGACGACGATCAAGTCAGCGCGATAGCCGCTGGTGATATAGATTTTTTCGCCGTTTAAGACGTAGTAGTCGCCATCTTTTACCGCAGTGGTGCGAATGGCGCCAGAGTCGGAGCCCGTACCAGGCTCAGTGATGGCCATGGCGGCCCATTTGCCCGCAAAGCGTTGTTTTTGCTCTTCGTTGGCTACGGCTGCAATTGCTGAATTGCCAAGGCCTTGTCCTGGAAAACTTAGCATCAGGCCCAAGTCGCCCCAGCTGGTTGCTTGAATGCTGGCGGCGGTCATCACGTTGCTTTGCGAGTTGCTACCGCCTTTACTAGCCGCAGCGCCTGCACTGCGTGAAGGGTCGCCTTCGTTCATGCCGCGAATCATGCTGCCGATCAGATCGAGCTCTTTGGGGTATTCATGCTCGGCTTTATCGTATTTGCGTGAGATAGGACGGAGCATTTCTTTGCTCATGCTGCGCGCCATACGTGTCGAGAATTTGACTTTTTTTGAGAGTTCTAAAAACATTTGGGTCTCCGTTGTTCTTGTTATTTTTTTAAAGGAGAAGTCCGCCTTCCATGCAGGCGATACTGCGCAGGTCACGATACCAGCGCTCGACGGGATACTCTTTTGTGAAGCCGTGGCCGCCGTATATTTGCACGCCATCGGTACCGATCTTCATGGCCATTCGGGCGCATTGAAATTTTGCTAACGCGGTTTCTTGCTCAAAAGCGAGGCCATGCTGGGCTTTTGCGGCGGCGCGAAGTGCCATTAGGCGCATGCCTTCTAGTTCTATCGCCATATCTGAGATCATAAAGGCAACGGATTGGCGGTGGCTGATCGGCTCGCCAAAGGCTTCGCGCTGATTAGCATATTCGATGCAGCTATCGAGCACGGCCTCAGCTGTACCACAGGCTAGAGCGCACCATGCGAGTCGTGCACGGTTGAGCAGGTTTTGGTAGTCCTGTTCTTTTAGCGTGCATTCGCCAATTTTGGCTTCGCTCGGTACGATAACGTTTTTCAAGTGAAGTGTACCAGTATTGGCCGCTTTTAAGCCCATAAACTCTTCTTGTTTAAGTTCGAGGCCCTGGGCATCGCAAGGGACGATATAAAGACCAAACCCGCCGCGCTCTTTGGCAAAAACAAGGAAGTAATCGGCTTCTTGGCAAAGCGCAACAGCGGTTTTTTTACCATTAAGTTTGTAGCCATTGCCCGATTTTTTGGCCTGCGTGCTAAGCTGCTCAGGCTGAAACTCAAGCCCGGGTTCCATTAGAGCCAATGAGCATAGCGGGGCGGTCTCGGGGTCGAGAAAGCGTTGCAGCCAGTCGGCTTTTTGAGTATCGCTGCCAAAGTCTTGAATGACTTGAACAAAGGATTGGCTGGACAAAAGAGCCAGCGCGATGGATAAGTCGCCTTTGGCGAGCTTTTCGGTGATCAAAAACTGAGTGATCAATGAGCCCTCGGTGGCACTTCCGCCATGCGCCTCATTGATGAGCATGTCAGCCATGCCTAACTCTTGCCATTGCGCGGTGAGTTGTTCAGAGACTTGGCAGGCTTCATCAGCAGTTTGCGCTTCTGGGCGAATGACTTCTAATGCAAATTGCTCAAGCATGTCGGCGATCATTTCTTGCTCTTCAGTGAGATCAAGATTGAAGTGCAGCTTGGGCTTTGTTTCGCCGTCCTGTGTTTGTTTTGCAGGTTTGCGCTTGGCCATGACGGCTTGCAAGCGAGAAAAGCCATCGCGCACGGCTTTGTAGGTCAGCTTTTCTATTGGCTTACGAAGCTTGAGCGTGTCGATGGTGTCGCTTTGTGCCACACGGTTCATGAATTTTAGACCGAAGTCTACAGGGCGCTTTTTCATTATTCACCTTTATTGTTGTTATTATTGGTGAGTTGCTCGTTGGTTGGCTGTGGCTCAGCAGTTGCTGGAGTTTCGGGGTTATCCGAATCCACAGAGCTGCCAGCTTGGTTCCATCCGTAATCGGTCAACTCGTCACTATCCATAATATCGGCTCGGATACTCTTTTCAAGTAGAGCAGTATTACGTTTACTTTTGAGGATGTATTGCTCAAGGTCCTGATCCCATAGGCCTGCGGTTTCACGCATAATGCGTTTATCGTGAATATCAAAGATTTTAGCCGCACGGAAGGCTTGGTGAGCAGGAAGCCCCATAGCAACCAGCGCTTTTTCACCCATCGACAACGCAGAGTTATAGGTTTCACGAACAACGTGATTGGTACCAAGTTGAATGAATTCCTGAGCCTCAGATCGGCCTTTGGCTCGGGTAAACACTTTGACATGCGGATAATGCGTTTTCACCTTGGAGAGAATTTTCTTGTTTTTCTCCGTGTTATCGCTACAGACAACGACTAGCTTGGCTTGGCGAATATTGGCTGCATCCAAAAGGTCTGATCGGCTTCCGTCCCCATAAAAGACTTTGTGACCGAATTTTCGGACAAGCTCAACTTGGTTCGGGTCTTGCTCTAAAACGGTGATTTTAAAGCCATTGGCATTGAGCAGACGGCCAATGATCTGACCAAAACGACCATAGCCGATCAAAATCGCGTGGCTTTCGGATGACTCTATCTCATCGTAAGCGCGTTTTTGTTCGCTGGCAGATTGTGTCAACAGGGGTTGAATCAAGCGTTCGTTAGCAATGAACAATAGTGGCGTGATGGCCATTGAAATAGCAACGGCGACAACCAGCACAGAGACGAGCTCATTGGGTAAGACCGCTTCAGCCTGGGCGAAGGAGAATAATACAAAGGCAAACTCACCACCCTGAGCCAGTGAGAAAGCCAGTACCGAGCTTTCGTTGGCGGGCATTTTGAACATAAAGGCGAGCGACAGTAAGACGGCGAGCTTGATGGCAATTAGCGCAGCGACAATGCAGATAATCGGTAGCCAGTCTTCAAGAAGTATATCAAAGTTAATGCTGGCGCCAACCGAGATAAAGAATAAGCCCAGCAATAAGCCTTTGAATGGCTCGAGTTCGGCTTCAAGCTCATGACGATATTCAGACTCAGCTAATACAACGCCTGCGATGAAGGCGCCTAAAGCCGCTGACAAGCCCACTAAATCCATCAGGATAGAGACGCTGATGACGATAAACAGCGCTAAGGCCGTGAACATTTCACGCATGTTGGTGGTGGCGACATAACGGAAAATTGGGCGGATAAAGATACGCCCAATAGCAATCACCGCCACAATACCAGCGAGCATTAGAACGGGTTTGATCCAGTTCATATTGTCATGCTCGGTGTATTGCGGTTGCATATCCAAGGACGCGAAGAACGGGATGATCGTTAGGATCGGGATGACGGCGATATCTTGGAACAGTAGCACAGCGAAAGCGGCTTTGCCGCCTTGCGTTCGATCAAGGCTTTTTTCGCTCAGTGTTTGCAAAACGATGGCAGTGGAGGAGAGTGCGAGCACCATACCGATAACAATGGAATGCGACCAGTTACCCAGCCAAGCATAAGAAGCTAGGGCAATAAACAACGTGCACAGCAGAACCTGCGAGCCGCCAAGGCCAATAATAGGCACGCGCATTTTCCAGAGCGTCGAAGGCTGTAATTCGATGCCGATTAGAAACAGCATCATGACGACCCCGAACTCGGCGAAGTGCATAATGGAGTCGATATCGTCACCAACCAGCGCCAATGCAAAAGGCCCGATAATAATACCGGCGATTAAATATCCCAGAACCGAGCCAAGCCCGAGCCTTTTGGCCACGGGAACAGCTGCAATGGTGGCGCCTAGGAAAACGGCAGCTTGAGTGAGCATTGAGGCTTCAGCTTGCATGTTATTCTCCGTCGCGCTGGTTAATGATGTATGAGCGGTAATATTCAGCCGCTTTATTGCAGCTGGCTTGGCTTAAATGAAGCGCATCGTAGATGACCAAAGGTTGTTGCCAGATCATGCCGCAGAGTTTTGCCATGCATTCAATGGGTTTGACAAGCTGCTCAACAGTGGCGCGACCTTCGGAGCCGTTTTGGCCCATTTCATAGGCACTTTCAGAGCCGCCAAGTGACATCGCTAGGCAAAAATGTTTGCCTTTTAGGGCATTGCCAAACTCGCCATAAGCAAAGCCGCGAGTGAGCACGATATCCTGCCATTCTTTTAAAATGGCGGGCGTGCTATACCAATACATCGGGCATTGAAAGACGATGATGTCGTGCTTAACGAGCAGCTGTTGTTCGCGCTCAATATTGATAAAGAAGTCAGGGTAGTTTTGATATAAGTCGTTGATAAAGACATTGTCTAGTCCATCAACGGCACGCACCATTTTGGTATTAATTC
>JBPEWS010000054.1:0-4067 GCA_052032465.1 Pseudomonadales bacterium | reverse complement strand
CGAACCGTGAGCAACGAATAGGCATAATCGGGCGCAACACGTTGCAAACCTTGGAAGCGGACATCTTTAACAACAAAACTTTCAGCCCAACTGATCACCGGCACCAACGGCGCCATGATCGTTAAAACACCGGCTCCCAGCAAAAAACGTAACCTAGACATAATACTCATTTATAAATTCATCAGATCTTTAGAGATCGCAAAAAACGTTAAAAACAATACCAACAACAAACCAAACTGCGTCAAGCGCGCCTGCCACTGGTCAGATAATGGCTTACCACGCACCCATTCAGCCGCCATCAGCAATAAATGGCCGCCATCCAGCACAGGGATGGGTAATAAATTCAGCACGCCAAGCATCACGCTAAACGCCGCCAAAAACAAAACAAAACTCTGAAGCCCCGCATCGACACTGCTACCCGCTGTCTTCGCAATGCTGATCGGCCCGCCAATATGATCCGTCGATAATTGCCCCGTCACCAACTTGCCAAGCATCACGAGCTGAATTTGCACCATTTCGCTGGTTTTGCTGACACCCTGAATCAAGCCATCCACGAGACCAAGCTTCAGTGTCTGTGGCTGGTAATATGAGGCCATCACATCACTGTCTAAGCTTGCGCCCATTTGGCCGATACGAATGCCATCATTCTCTACAGTTCTTGGCGTCAAACGAATCTCGAGCTCATTTGAGCCACGTTCTACGCGTAAGTTCAACTCGCGCTCAGGGTTGGCTCGCACGATCTCTGTCATTTCCTGCCAATAGCTAATCGATTCACCATCAATCGCAACAATGCGATCACCCGCCTTAAGGCCTGCAAGGCTAGCAGGATAGCCGTCAACCACGTCACCGATCACAGCGGGTAATTGGACTTGTTTTGGGAGCAGGCCAAGCCGCTGAAAAGGATTATCTTGTGGATCGACAAAAATATCAGACAAAGTAAACGAGGCTTGTTGATCAGCTCCTGAGGCATCAATAAAACGCATATCCAATGTTTTAGCGCCGCTACCGGCTTCAAAGCTCATAGCCTTAAACGCATCCGACCAACCGAGGACTCGACGATCATTGAGTGAGACAAGCTCCCAACCCGACTCGACCTGCCCCGCAGCTGGAGATTCCGCTATGGCATCACCAATAACGGCAGGCTGATACTGATAGCCCGAAGTAAATAAGGCAAAATACAGCACCACGGCCAACAGTAGGTTAATCAATGGCCCTGCAGCCACAATGATGGCTCTCTGCCAAAGCGGCTGATGATTAAAACTGACTGGCAACAGCTCTGGCGAAACTTGGGCCTCTCGGGTGTCCAGCATTTTGACATAACCACCCAAAGGTATGGGCGCCAAGGCAAACTCTGTCCCTTTGCGGTCATAAAACGAATAAAACGGCTTGCCAAATCCAACGCTGAAACGAAGCACCTTCACACCACATGCTCTGGCTGCCAAAAAATGACCGAACTCATGAACGGTGACTAAAATTAATATCGTGGCGACAAAACCAAGTAGCATCATCATGCCGAAATCACTCGCTGGCTAATAATCTGCTCAGCTAAAGCGCGGGCACGAGCATCTGCATTTAACGCATCATCTAGGCTCGTAATGTCGGCAACCTGAGTCTGCGCCATCACTTGCGCATTAATTTCAGCAATATCTAAGAAGCTGATCTCATTCGCCATAAAGCGCTCAACAGACACCTCATTTGCCGCATTCAGTGTCGCTGGCATAACGCCGCCTTGCTTGAGTGCATCAAAGGCTAAGGCAAGGTTTTTAAACTTGGATAAATCGGGGGGTAAAAACTGCAATTGCATGGCCTGACTGAAGTCCATTTTAGGCAGGTCCAAGGCCAAGCGCTCGGGCCACGCCAAGCAATAGCCGATTGGTGTCATCATATCAGGTAAACCCAGTTGCGCCATGACCGAACCATCTTGGTAGGCGACCATCGAGTGCACAATACTTTGCGGGTGAATCACCACCTCAATTTGCTCAACAGGCAAACCAAATAACCAATACGCCTCGATGACCTCAAGGCCTTTATTCATCATGGTGGCTGAATCAATCGAAATTTTCTGGCCCATTGACCAATTAGGATGATCACAGGCCTGCTCCACGGTTACTTCAGCGAGCTCAGATAGTGGCGTATCAAAAAATGGGCCGCCACTGGCCGTCAAGATCAGTCTTTCTACGCCAGCTTCAACCAAGCTCGCTTTGTCTTTAGTTTCAGCTAGGCATTGGAAAATGGCATTATGTTCGCTGTCTACGGGCAGGATGGTTGCGCCAGAGCCTTGCGCGGCCTCCATCATCAAGTTGCCAGCCAACACCAAGGATTCTTTATTGGCTAATAAAACACGTTTTGCTGCCTGAATCGCAGCTAGGGTTGGCAATAAACCAGCAGCGCCCACAATCGCGCTGACTACTTGGTCCACCTCGGGCAAAGACGCAATATGAGCAAGGCCTGATTCCCCCACATGAAGCTCGCAGTCGATCGACTGAGCCGCAAGCCAATCAGTAAGATCAGCTACATTTGTAGGCGTTGCTAATGCAACATGGGCAGGTTGGAACTGCAGAATTTGTGATTTTAAGCGCTCAATATTGCGATTGCCCGACAAGGCAAACACTCGATATCGCTCAGGATGCTGGTCGATAACTTTCAGCGTACTAACGCCGATCGAGCCTGTGGCGCCGAGGATGCAAATATTTTGCGTTGTGCTCATGCCAACCAGCCGTGTGCAAGGGCAAATAATGGCAAGGCCGCAATTACCGAGTCGATTCGATCAAGGACACCACCATGGCCTGGCAAGAGCTGGCTACTGTCTTTCATATTGCGGTGGCGCTTAAACATGCTTTCAAATAAGTCGCCGATCACACTAGCCGCATGAAGCAGTACGCCCGCAATGATCATACCCACATAGCTATAGGCTGGCTCAATTTGGGTATTTGCAATCACCAAGAGCAAGACCACCCAAAGCAGGCCTCCGAAATAGCCCTCCCAGGTTTTTCCTGGGCTAACATTGGGCGCAATTTTACGACGACCAAATTGCCTTCCCGCGAAATAGGCCCCGATATCCGCCGACCAAATACAAACAAAAGCAAACAGTAATAACCACGGTGATTCATTATACAAATACAACCCCGACCAGAAGGTTGCCGCAGCCAACACAACACCCACGACAAAGTTAATCACAGGGTAATTCAGTGCACGAGTCTCTGGAAAGCGAAGAATAACGCGCAACGCATGCAGCCAAAACAGGATATAAAATACCGTCAGCCAATAAGGATTGGTTGGTACTAGGCTGATCACCAAAAACATCGCCGAGAAAAAGCCTAAGAAATGCCACCAAGTTGGCTTATCCATAATTAGGCGCACCCACTCCCAACCCGCGATAATGGCAATACCCGCCATCACCCAAATAAACTGCTGAGGCGTTGTAAAAAAGACAGAAAAAATAAAACCTAATAGTAAAAATATCGCCGTAATGACGCGCTCTCGTAACATAATAACTAACTCAAACTGGCGATTTGCTCAGAGGTCATACCAAAACGACGCTCACGCTGTTGATAAAAATGAATGGCTTGATCAAAGGCTTGTTCATCAAAGTCTGGCCAGAGTTGATCAGCAAAAAAGAGTTCGGAATAGGCCAGATCCCATAATAAAAAATTGCTGATACGTTGCTCTTTAGCCGTGCGAATGCACAAATCAACAGGTGGCTGACCTGCTAAACTGAGCTTTTCTGCGATCAGCTCTTCTGTGATCGCCAAAGGGTCCAGCTGGCCAAGTTGAACCTGCTCAGCGAGCTTTTGCATCGCCTGTGTTAGGTCCCACTTTCCGCCATAGTTTAACGCCACATTGACCGTCATGCTGGGCTTTGCCAAAGGACGCTGTTCGATTGCCGCCATTTGCGACTGCACTTTGTCAGAAAATACTAAGCGATCGCCAATAAAGCGCACTGCGATATCGTGCTCATAAAGCTCACTGACTTTGTTTTCCAGTGCGTCCGCAAACAGGTCCATCAGAAAATCCACTTCCCTTTTAGGGCGCTGCCAATTTTCACTGCTGAAAGCAAAAACCGTGAA
>JBPEWS010000053.1:0-4308 GCA_052032465.1 Pseudomonadales bacterium | reverse complement strand
AAAGTCTGAGGAGTAATCTTTGAGCCACAAACCCGCCACACTAAAACGAACAGAAGCACCCAATGCGCCTCCGAGCATAATGCCAAACAGTGCGGCCATATTCACAGGCTGGCCTTCACCGGCGCATCCACCACAATTTCAACATCATAGCCGCCGAACTTACGCAGGTTAATCACGCCAATATCTAAAATTAAATACTGCCCTTTTATGCCCAATAACGTTCCTGTGATCTCAGGCGTTTTCTCCAAGTTAAGAGATTTAACCTTCGTCGGATACTCTAACACTGGATAGGCAATACTCAACGCAGGCTCATCAACATAAGGCGAATAGCCTAGCTTTTCCTGCAAAGGCGCCAGCACAGACTCTGACTGCGCTTTTATCGCATCGCGCTCTAAAGCCATATCCAAAGGCTCGGCTAAGTTTTTAAGCATTTGCTGCCAGGCTGTCTTATCACTGACAAACTCATTTAACGCCGTTTCATAAAGCCCTGAATGAAAGCGCGTCTTGACCCGCAAAAAAGGAATAGCTTGAATGGCGCCTTGATCAATCCAACGCGTTGGTATTTGCGAATGACGCGTGATACCCACCTTAAGCCCAGACGTGTTCGCCAGATACACCACATGTTCAATATTACAATGCTCATCAGCCCACTCAGGCTCTCGACACGTCCCCTGATCATAATGGCACTTTTCAGGGCTCATAATGCAATTATCACATTGAGCCAAATCACGAAAACAAACAAAACAATAGCCTTGATTAAAACTCTTTTTCGTTTTTCGCCCACAGTGAATGCATGCGATCTGCGCTTGATAACGCAAGGTAATTGGCTGGCCTAGTTGGTCGTTTAATGACACGAAACTTGCCACACCTGACTCATCCACTAGATGAAGGTGGTACTGCGCCTCACCAGAGTCGCTCAGGTGAGTTTTCATCTTTCGAAGGTAATTTGGCATTATTAATTGTCTTATTGAATCTCAGTTAAACTCATTGTTGGCAGGCAGCTACAAAAAAAGCAGCTCAAAATCTTGGCTTCGAGCGCCTATTGCCACTTGATCTTATCGTCGTCCTTGGCGCCGCTGCTGGTCTTGCATGACTGCTCAATATAACCTGATCGCTCATCTTCAGGCAGGCGCTGTTCATACAAGATGACCGCCTGCAAACAGGTTTCACGCTGCTGTGGCGTGAGCCGCTCACCATTAGCCCACTTGCCGAGTTCCACCGCCTCTTTTAAACGCTCGTATATCTCAGGGTTTAAGTTTTGAATTAGATCATCAATATTCATGCGTATTTATCCATCGTATCAATCGTTCACTTCGTTAAGTGACTACTCCAGCCTAACTTCACTCGGCAGGCTTCATAAAAATTATGGTTTTTCGGATGCAGCAGCTGAATCTTATCCTTTCGCTTCTTAATGCGCACCACATCACCTTGCTCGGTGTGTACGGCCTGAAGACCATCACAGCTGATCACAGGCTGACGCAGTCCCGTGATACGCAGCTCAATCTCACTATCGCCATTTACGACAATCGGGCGACTACTCAACGTATGAGGATGCATAGGCACCAACACCACCGCATCAAGAGACGGATGAACAATTGGCCCACCGCCTGACAAGGCGTAAGCCGTCGAGCCGGTCGGCGTCGAGATAATCAAACCATCCGAACGCTGGCTATACACCTCTTGACCGTCAATACACAGGTCAAACTCAATCATGCTGACCACATCACCCGCACGAATCACCACATCATTGACCGCAAGACCAATCGACGTTTCCTCATCCTCTCGTAGCAAAATCGCCTCAAGAACGCTTCGCTCGTCGATATCGTACTCGCCGTCCAAGATCTCTCGCAATTGCTGCTGCATCGCATCAGGAGAAATATCGGTCAAAAACCCAAGTGTCCCCTTGTTCACCCCAACTAGCGGCACATCAAAACCAATCAACTTTCGGGCAGCACCCAAAAAGCTACCATCACCACCAATCACAATCACCAAATCACAGACCTTTGGTAAATCATTAATCGTTGCTGAGGGATAATCTTCCGTTATGAAAAAGCGCGTAGCGCAAGCCTGCTCCAGCACAACATGCCGGCCCGACTGCACCAAAAACGTGATCAACTGGTCCAATACCAAGCGGATTTCGGAACCGCCATCTCTGGCTACAATGCCAATTTTCTTAAAACAGGTCTGCATCACGTCGCTAAAAACTCAATTAAGGCCTCATTATAACGCGACTTTTTGCAGGAAAACCAACCCAAATAACAGCAAAACAATAATCCCTTTAAATCCCAAGCAAAATATACGAGAATAGCCGCCTTGCTCAGATAAGCAGGCGCAGCGAACAAAGTGAGCTGTGAGCCGCAGGACGCGGCGAATCAATGGGCGAAGGTTTCCTTCGACCACGAGGTGATCAAGCAAACATCTCGTTAATCTAACGTTGCTATACAGTGGTGAGTTGCAGACAAAATTGTCTGGAACAATTTTGGACGCCCTGCTCAGATAAGCAGGCGCAGCGAACAAAGTGAGCTGTGAGCCGCAGGACGCGGCGAATCAATGGACGAAGGTCTCCTTCGACCACGAGGTGATCAGCAAACATCTCGTTAATCTAACGTTGCTATATAGTGGTGAGGTGGCCGAGTGGTCGAAGGCGCACGCCTGGAAAGTGTGTAACGGGAAACTGTTCGAGGGTTCGAATCCCTCCCTCACCGCCATTTTAATCATTCCGCGCTTTAGATCAGATTATCCCTAACTAATCAATTACGAGAAATGGCTTTCACTCTGCCCTAAACTGCTTCCATTTTTTGCCGAGCTTCGTTTCTAAGTTTCTTGATAGCAGGGCTTGGTCTCATCAAAAAAGCTAGTGATATCAATAAATAAGAAAACTTGCTATTTTTCTCTTGGAATCTTATAGAGCTATCTTTCAATGTCTCTATATTTTCTAGCTGAAGAATTTTATCTACCCTCACGCCGACATCGCAATCTAAGCTTTGCTTCATTCGCGTTTTGAAATCAATAATCTCTGCGAGTAGCGTATTCGCTTTTACATCGATTGCGAGTAATTCTTCACTCGACAAATCAACTGTCTCAAAAATGTTTATCACTTTGCCAACATTTCGTTCACTCAATAAATCTAACGCTTCTTGTACCACTTTGATATTAATACCTTTCAGTACTTTCTTAAGGTCAGCCTGCTCGTGAAATGAAGTTTGTTTGATGGATTCAATCGCTAAATGAGCTCTTTTCTCAACTAACGCTTTATTTGAATCCAAAAGCGAATCAATGTCACAGCTTTTAACTAAGTGAGAGAATGAGCGATCGTATTTTTCAATCAAGCTATCATCAAAAAGTACAAAAGCCTGCGCTTCATTTTTTGTCGGATAACCGGGTCGATTATATTTAAACTGCTTGTTACCTACTGGGTTTCCTCGGTGCAGCAACGCAATATATTCAATCTGAGACTTAAACATTCTATGTAAAATAAAATGCTCCTTTACGGAACTCAGGCCCGATTTCAGCCGCTGATAAGAAGTACTTTCATGTTCAAACACTGTACCGTCTGCGAGCACATGCGTGTAATCACCTTCAAATTGGTGAGTATGTATGCCGACCAGTGTCATTTTTAAACTCGTTTTGAACACGCTCTTTACACTTCGGCCAAGTTGATAAAACGTTTTGTCTTTAAACGGCCTTCCGAAGGGTTCGTCCTCCCCAACCTTATTTAACCATTCAAATGAGATCACATCTTCTGGGTTTTTCATTAAATAAGACGAAATCGTTTCTTGGAAGTCCGAAGGAGTCCAAAACTCATCAATATCCAAAAACATGATATGACTGAATTCCTCTCGACTTTCCTGATAAGCTAAAGAATAAATGATTCGCTGTATTTCTCCTTTTACAACATCAGCATTTAGATCAACAAAGTCAGCGTTCTTGAGACTAACGCTAGGAAAATGAAAACCAATTTTCTCTACAATTTCAGCCGTATTATCATTGGATCTATTTACCCAAATTTCAATTGCGTCAAAACCAAAAAATAGATGATGGTGAATCCAGTCTGCAATATAAGCCCCCTCATCCTTTGCGATGGCCACTAATTTAACTTTGGGAATTTGTTTAGGAGTCGTCAGCATGTGTTTTTGCATTCCTTATCAACCGCACCTCATTAAGAACGATGAGCTATAATTGAGCCCTTTCAGTTTGCATCATGATTATCATCGCCTAAGAGCAAGCCTAGGACATTACCTGATTGCAAGTAAAAACGTTAATCTGAGTTGAAACATTTAAGTGCGTTGATTAAACCTTGTCAAGCCG
>JBPEWS010000052.1:0-1575 GCA_052032465.1 Pseudomonadales bacterium | reverse complement strand
TGGCAATGCAGCATGTATTGGACCACGGTGTGCCAGCGCCATTTGATACGCAAAGCGCTTTTTATACGCTGATCGAGTATGAAAACATCAGTGATAATACGCTTGATGAGGTGATGGCTTTGTTTGAAACCTGCATGGAAGAAGGTTGGGTTGAGGATGGCGTGATTAGTCAGAATGAAACGCAGGCGCAGAATTTATGGCAGCTTCGCGAGCGCATTTCAGAAAGTATTACTCCCTATACTCCTTATAAAAACGATATTTCCACCACGATTGGCCATGTGAAATCGATGGTTGAAGAAATCGATGCGCAGGTGAATGAGCATTATCCTGATTTTGAGATTGTATGGTTTGGGCATATCGGCGATGGCAATATGCATTTGAATATTTTGAAGCCAGAATCGCTTAGCACCGAAGACTTTAAGGCTCGCTGCGAAAATGTGAGTGAATGGGTTTATGCCACGGTAGAAAAATATCAGGGGAGTATCTCGGCTGAGCACGGCGTTGGCTTATTGAAAAAAGAGTATCTGCAATATAGTCGCTCTGAGGCCGAGATCCAATTGATGCGCCAGATTAAGCAAGTCTTTGACCCAAAAGGTATTATGAACCCAGGCAAGGTTATTTAATGAATTACCAGCATTCGGATGTTTCAGGCGCTTTGATTGACCTGCCGGTCGGTAAAGTCGTTTGTGTCGGTCGTAATTATGCGGATCATGCCAAGGAGCTCGGCAATGAGGTGCCTAAGTCGCCAATACTGTTTATGAAGCCTGCAACGAGCTTAGTGGCATTGGGTGAAACGCTAGATTATCCCAAGCAGCACGGCAGTTGCCATTTTGAAACTGAAATTGCCGTGTTGCTTAAAGAGGATCTAACGGATGCAACCACGGCTGAGGTTGAGCAGGCGATTTGGGGTTTTGCGCTCGCTTTTGACCTGACTCTGCGAGACGTACAAAACGCATTAAAAGCCAAAGGCCATCCGTGGGAGCGAGCTAAAGCATTTGATGGGAGCTGCCCCATCACCTCATTTGTGCCTAAAGCAGATTTGCCCAATGCACTCAAGCGTGCGCAATACGCTCTGTTAGTTGATGATGAGCCGCGCCAAACGGGTGATACTGATATGATGCTCTTTGCGATTTTGCCTTTAATCGCTCAAATGTCGTCAGTTTTCACATTAAAGGCGGGTGATATTATTCTTACAGGCACGCCAGCGGGCGTAGGGCCACTTGAATCAGGAAAAAAACTCGACCTACAGCTTGAGCAGTTTGCTTGGTCAACGCAGACGCGCTAATAGGCTAATAAGAATAGTGTGGGTTGAGGTTTTTTCAGACAGAGCTTTAAGCCCACAAAACACTAAAAGAAAAAGCGGAGAATCGCCGAAAGCATAAGGCCTAGGCGTTTATTTTTGCTCTTTTTCTAAGTATTCCTTCAACCAGTTCTCTGCAGCCTCAAAACTGGGAGCTTGGTGCTGAGTCTGTCCTCGGCGATCTGTCACAAGAAAATGTTCAACGAAAAACTCAGGGATAGGGGAGTCAGGGCTGGCCTTAAGTTCACCTTCTTCAAGGATGGACCAGCCTGAAT
>JBPEWS010000051.1:0-2346 GCA_052032465.1 Pseudomonadales bacterium | reverse complement strand
CCTGGCTCATCGGCGATGGAAGCCTGCTTTGTGAACCTGCTTGAAGCGGGTGATAAAGTGATTGTTTGCCGCAACGGTGTATTCGGTTTGCGCATGACAGAAAACGTTGAGCGCTCAGGCGCACAGGCCGTCACCATTGATGATGAATGGGGCCAGCCCGTGAGCTTGGATAAACTTGCTGAGGCAATTAAGGCAAACCCTGATGCGAAGGTCATTGCCTTTGTTCATGCGGAGACTTCAACAGGGGCTCAATCTGATGCCCAGGCGATCGCTAAGATGGCTCAAGACGCTGGCATGTTAACGATTATGGACTGTGTGACTTCATTGGGCGGCACACCCGTTAAAATCGACGAATGGGGTATTGATGCGGCTTATTCTGGCTCGCAAAAATGCTTATCCTGTGTTCCGGGTATTGCGCCGATTACATTTAGTGAAAAAGCCCAGCAGGTGATCCAAAACCGTAAGCAAAAAGTGCAAAGCTGGTTTTCGGACCAAAATTTGATCATGGCCTATTGGGGTGGCGGTGCAAAGCGTGCGTATCACCACACAGCACCAGTCAATAATGTTTATGCTTTGTATGAGTCCTTATTGATGATCAAAGAAGAGGGCCTTGAGGGCGCATGGGCGCGTCATGCACAAAACCATCAAGCGCTAAAAGCAGGCTTGCAAGCCATGGGTATTGAGTTTGTCGTTGATGAAGCGCATCGACTGCCTCAGCTTAATGCTGTCACCATCCCGGAGTATGCGGATGATGCAGCAACACGTAGCCAGTTATTGAGCGAGTTTAACCTTGAGATTGGTGCAGGTTTGGGTGCATTAGCGGGTAAAGTATGGCGTATTGGCCTGATGGGTCACTCTAGCTCGCAGCATAATGTTGAATTCTGCCTAAACGCGCTTGAGACATCATTGTTAGCGCAGGGCGGACAGTTTGAAAAAGGTGCGGCAATCGCTGCAGCGCAAGCGGTATATCAAAATGCAAAACAACCAACAGCCGTTTCTTAATCGGCTTGCCGAAAAACTCTTGAATACAGCGCCCGAGTCGTTTTCTACGACTCGGGAAGAGCTGCATCAATGGGTAAAAGCAGCAGCGCAAGATGCACTGCTAAAAATGGACTTACTCCCTCGGGATGAATTTGATGCACAGGTACGTGTTCTTCATCGCCTCCAGCAAAAAGTAACAGAACTGGAAGCGCAGCTAAAAGAGCTCGAACAAGCAGAAGACTCCTCCCCAGAGGCATAAACCATGTCGCTGGCCCGCGTTTTTACGCGAGCTCAGATCGGCATTGAGGCGCCTTCGGTTACCGTTGAAACCCATCTAACGGCGGGCTTGCCCGGCTTTAGTGTGGTCGGCCTGCCTGAGGCCTCAGTGCGCGAAAGTAAAGACCGAGTTCGCTCCGCGATCATCAATGCGGGCTTTGAATTTCCGATGCGCCGCATCACCATTAACTTAGCACCTGCTGATCTGCCGAAAGAGGGCGGGCGCTTTGATTTACCCATTGCCTTAAGCATTCTTAAAGCCTCAGGTCAGCTGCAAGCCGAGCTGGATAATCATGAATTTATCGGCGAATTAGCGCTTTCTGGTGAGCTTCGTTCAGTGCGAGGTGCCTTGCCATCTGCTAAAGCCGCTGAGCAGTCGGGCCGCCCGATGGTTTTACCCTTTGAAAACCAGCAAGAAGTTCAGCTACTTGAGGGCAGTGGCGCCAAGCTAGCCAAAACGCTGCTGGATGTCACTGCCTGCTTAAATGCGCTACAGGCTTGGCAAACGCCTCAAGCGTTTTCAAGTAATGATAAAGACATGACGAGTCTGGCGCCGATGGTTGATCTGGCGGATATTAAGGATCAGTTTTTAGCAAAGCGCTGCCTTGAGATAGCGGCAAGCGGTGGACATAGCCTATTATTTTGTGGGCCACCAGGAAGCGGGAAAACACTGCTTGCTAAGGCGTTTACCGGTATTTTGCCGCCACTGTCTGATCAGGAATTAATGGAAAATGCCTGCGTTTTTTCAGTGCAAAACAAAGTGGATTTTGAAATCAGCTACCAACGGCCGTTTCGCCAGCCGCATCATTCCAGCTCGGCGGTGGCATTGATTGGCGGAGGAGCAAAGCCGCAACCAGGTGAGATTTCTTTGGCGCATAATGGCGTACTGTTTTTAGATGAACTGCCCGAGTTTGAGCGGCGCGTTTTGGATATGCTGCGTGAGCCGATGGAGGCCAAGGAAGTGCATATTAGTCGGGCGGCTTACCAAGTGACATTTCCCTCAAAATTCACCCTGATTAGTGCGATGAACCCTTGTCCTTGTGGTTACTTGGGTGATCCTGAAAAAAGCTGCGGCTATACCTGTAACAA
>JBPEWS010000050.1:0-6588 GCA_052032465.1 Pseudomonadales bacterium | reverse complement strand
ACGGTATATACTTTTGAAGGAAACTGTCGTCTCTTCCCAATAACTGGTGGATCTGTTTTTGCGCTTTTTCCGCTTGATCAACCGTCATGAAAGGACCTGCATATACACGGTACAAGATTTTACCGTTATCATCTTCAGAGGTTTTGTAATAGGTGAGAAAACCCGCTTTTTTTAGCTGGTTTTGCTGTGCTCGTGTGCTGCTATGGTTTTCATGTGTGGCAACCCAGAGCGTCCACGTTGTATCGGACTGGCTTTCAGCCTGATTCTTGGTCAGTTTCGCTGGTGGCTGTTGGATCGCCTCTATTTGCGATGCGCTGACCTCGGCCATATCAGGGTTTTCATGCAAGGCTGCTACATTTTCAAGTGTAGCTTCTGCCTGCTCTATCTGGGCGTCATTGACCTGCTTGCCTAAGTTAACGGTCTTCACGTCCTCAGGCTGAATACGAAAGCCTTCACCCATCAGGTTATCAACATTCGCGCCATCAAACCATAATGGCAGCAGCACCACCACCATCAAGCCGATGATGATTGCGCCTAGCATACGATGAAAAACCAGTTTATTCATGGGTTTTGCGTTTCAACCTTATGAGTACTTAATGGAACGTATGATCAACAATAAAACAATCGATACAGTATACGCCAAACGAACTAGAGCTGCTCAACAAAAACAGAGCCAATCGAATAGCCTGCACCAAAGGAGCAAATCACGCCTTGATCACCCGCTTGCATATCCGAGCGCTGCGTATGAAAAGCGATAATCGCCGACGATGAGCTGCAGTTACCAAAACGATGCAGTTCAACCGGAGCGACACTTTCATCCACTGCTCGGCCAAAGAGCTTTTGAATGACAAAGTTGATCATATTGATATTCGCCTGATGCAACCACACTTTGCGCAGCTCAGTAACTTCCAAACCTAAGTCCTGTGCATGTGTCGAGATCGTATTGACCACCATTGGGCAAACATCCTTAAACACGCGACGACCCTGCTGGTAGAAGAACTTATCGGCTTCACGGCCATCGCTATCTTCGGCAATGTTCATATAGCCGAAATTACTGCGAATATTGTTTGAGAAAGTGGTTTTTAGGCGGGTATCCAAAACACGCAAAGCGCCTGTTGCCGTGCAGGTATCCTCGCGCTCTAAAACGAGAGCCGCAGGGGCATCACCAAAAATAAAGTGAGAGTCGCGGTCACGCCAGTTGCTTTGAGGCGAGGTAATTTCAGGCGTACAAACAACGACGCATTTGGCTCGGCCTGACTGAATAGCATCCACCGCAGTTTGAATGGCGAATGTCGCTGATGAGCAAGCAACGCTCAAATCAAAGGCAAAGCCTTCAAAGCCTAATTCGTTTTGCATCTCGATCGAAAGCGCGGGATAAGCTCTTTGGTAGTAAGAACAGCCGCAAATTAGGGCATCGACGTCTTTTGGGTCTTTATTGGCTTGCGCTAACGCCTCTCGAACAGCGACAAGGCCTTGCTCGGCCTGAAGCGAAAGCTGGTCATCAGGGCGTGGTTCAAAACGAACACACATACGATCAATATCCAATGCGCCTTCTTTATCAAATACATAGCGGCTCTTAATACCTGAGGCTTTTTCAATAAACTCAGCCGATGAAAAGGGTTTTTCCTTGATCTCGCCAGCTGCAATTTGCTCGGCATGCTCTTGGTTAAAGCGCTCGGCAAACGCATTATATGATGCAACCAGCTCTTCATTGCTGATTGAGTGCGGCGGAATATTCAGGCCTGAGCCAGAGATCACAACTTGAGTCACAAAAACCCCTTTGCTTGGACGTCAAAAAGGGAGCATTTTATCACAGTTTTTTGATGGCTTGCTGTATTTTCTTTGCAGAAACTGGCTGGGCGGTACCTAGCTGCTGAGCAAAGCTTTGCACGCGTAGCTCCTGAAGTTGCCAATACATCGGCAAGCGTAATTCCCCCTCTGGAAGCTCAAGGCGCTCGAGCTGTTCATTTAGCTGATCGTGTAGATCGTCCAATATCGCCATTTCTCGTTGATCACGGGATAGATTACCCTGAAGGTTTTTCCAGCGAAGCTCGCAGGCTTGAAGATAACGGCCATAGTGCATCAGTGCTTGCGGGTCTGCCTTGAGAAGAAAGTCTTTTGCCAGTAGCTCATCAAATACCAGCTCGATGTCTTCAACCACAGGATCCAGCAATGCTGGTGCACGGCTCAGCTGTTTTTTAAGGGCATGATGCGACTCAAGCGCCTGATAAAGCGAAGCGCACAAACGCTTGAGCTGCTCAAACAGCTGCGACTTTTGTTGTGCTGAGCGCGCTAAAAACGCTTGCTCGGTGTAAATCAGCGGCTGATCTGGGGCTAAAAACGTGGCCTCGCAGGCGGCAAGGCACAGAGACTCGTATAAATAACTCGCCTCGCCCACCCGCGAATACAACAAACCTAAGGCCGAATAATCAGGCAACTGTTTTTCCAAGCCTTTGAGCGTTTTTTGATGCACTAAATAGAACAAACGTCGCAGCCCCAAACGCATTTTCCAGCGCGCTTGCGCCGCCTGATCCAGCAACATCACTTCCACTTGTGAGCCTTGGTCAATCAGCGCCACATAGCTCGTAATCGTCATTTTCCCGTGACGCTTATCTACGGTTTCTGGCAAATCACCAAACACCCATTGCTTTGCTTTACGGCCAATAATTGGGTCATCCTGCTGAGCCAAAAAGCGACTCGCTGTCTGAGAAAACTGCGACTGCAGGCTTTCCAAGTCATTGGAGACTTTAAGAATTTTGCCTTTAGCGTTGGTCACCGCCACGGTCATTAACAAATGCGAAGGCAGCACCACGTCCTGCCAAAGCTCTGAGGCAAAGTTTTTACCTGCCATTTTTCCTAACGCCTTAGCAACGGCCTCATGGAGGTGCTGGTTGGCAGGTCTTTGCTCAGCCACCAGACGATCATAGATGGCTCTTGCGTAATCTTTTGCTGGCACAAATTGTCGGCGCACCTGCTTTGGCAATGCCTTAATCAAGAACAGCACTTTTTCTTCCAGAAAACCGGGAACAACCCAGCTAAGGTCTGCCTCTGATAGCTGATTCAGCAAGACATTGGGCACACGCACCATAGCGCCGTCTTCAACCGTGCTTGGGTCGAGCTGATAACTGAGCTCAAAGCGTTGATCAGCATAATGGATGTATTTAGGAAATAATGCCTCATCAGGCAATATCCCAGCCTGCTCAATAAACCACGCTTTCTCAAGCTTGAGCTGTTCGGCCAGCTTGGGATGCTTCTCAAGGGCAAAACGTAAGGTTTTTAAATCCCATACGGTTTCTGGTAATCGCTCATCAAAATACTGGGCCAGCTGCGATTCTTGCAATAGCTCTCCGCGACGGCGCAGTTTAGCCTCCATTTCCTCCAGCTCATGTAACACCTGCTGGTTATGCTCCACAAAACCAAAACCTGATAGCGCATTGGGCGCCAGCGCTTGCTCAATGAACACCTGCCTTGCGGCCTTGGGGTCAATTTTGCCGTAATCCACGGATTTATCCGCATAGATCACTAAGCCAAGCAAGCTGCCTTTTTCTTTGGCGATGACTTTGCCACGCTGCGCATGCCAAAACATGTCTTGATAACTCAAACTCAGCATATGACGGCCGAGCTGCTCGATCCAGCCAGGCTTCACTTCTGCAAGTGTGTGCGCATAAACTTTTTGCGTCTCGAGCAATTGAGCGGCCACCAACCACGCTGCGCCTGTTTTGAAGCGCACAGACCCCGGCCAAAGACCGACTTTTTTACCCCGAACCGCAAGGTACTCGCCTTTGTTTTCGGTTTGCTGCAAGACTTGAGTTAATAGCCCTGAAAGAACCGCTTGATGGATAAAGTCTGCGGTATCATTGCTTTGGTCTCGCGCTTTTTTTGCCGACGTTGATTCGCCGAATGTCTTAGTTGGCGCTTTGAGCAGACTTTGCAGCTGCTGAACGTTATCGCGCCACTCGCGCAGCCGCTGATAAGAAAGAAAATAGGTTTTACACCACTTTCTGAGCTGATTTTGGCTTAAGGATTGCCGCTCTTTTTCTACTCGCTGCCATAATTTGATATACGATAAAAAATCCGAGCTTTCATGACGAAACGCCTGATGCTTATCGTCTGCCTGTTGGGCAAACTCTGTCGGACGCTCCCGTGGGTCTTGAATGCTTAAGCCAGCCACAATAATCAGCACGGCATCGAGGCAGCCCAGTCGCTCGGCCTCGATCAGCATACGTGCAAAACGAGGCTCCATCGGAAGATGCGCCAAGCGCTGGCCGATTTGGCTAAGCTTGCCATTGCCTTTAATCGCCTGAAGCTCTTCGAGCAGTTGATAACCGTCGCGAATATAACGCGGATCAGGTGCATCTAAAAACGGAAAGTCTTCAATACTGCCAAGCCTTAAAGACAGCATTTGCAAAATCACGGAAGCTAGGTTGGTACGGCGAATTTCAGGGTCGGTGTATTCTGGACGAGCGAGAAAGTCTTCTTCAGAGTAAAGGCGAAAACACAGGCCTTCCATGATACGGCCACAGCGCCCTTTGCGTTGGTTGGCGCTGGCCTGTGAAATCGGCTCGATTGGCAGCCTCTGAACTTTGGTTTTATAGCTATAGCGGCTCATTCTCGCTGTGCCCGAGTCGATCACATAGCGAATATTAGGAACGGTTAACGAGGTTTCGGCCACGTTCGTGGATAACACCACGCGGCGACCGCGCCCTTTTTGGAAAATTTTTTGTTGATCCTTGCTACCTAAGCGCGAATAAAGCGGTAAAAACTCGGTATGTGCAAAATCCAATTTGCTAAGCGCGCGCTGAACTTCGCGGATATCACGCTCGGTGGGCAGAAAAACCAAAACATCACCCGTAAGCGCCGGCTGTTTTCGCTCCAGCGCTTGAATTTCATCTAAGCATTGAATAATGGCTTGAATCAAACCTTCGTTATCGGTGCTACTCGGCGGGCGATATTCCACCTCGACAGGAAAGCTTCTTCCCGATACTTCAATTACAGGAACTGGTGGCTGGCCCGCTTGCGTAAAATGCTCGGCAAAGCGCTGTTGGTCCAGCGTTGCTGAGGTGATAATTACTTTTAAATCGGGGCGTTTGGGTAATAACTGTTTTAGGTAGCCCAAAATGAAATCGATATTCAAACTGCGCTCATGCGCCTCATCGATAATTAATGTATCGTATTGATTGAGATACCGATCACGCTGCATTTCGGCCAGCAAAATACCGTCGGTCATCACCTTGATACGACTTTGCTCTGAGGTCGTGTCTTGAAAACGCATCTGATACCCCACCACATCGCCAATGGGGCTTTCAAGCTCCTCACTAAGACGCTCGGCGATATTTCTGGCGGCGATACGTCGTGGCTGCGTATGGCCGATGACGCCATGAACGCCGAGGCCAAGCTCCAAGCACAGCTTAGGCAGCTGAGTGGTTTTACCCGAGCCAGTTTCACCCGCGACAATGACCACTTGATGCTGGCTAATCGCCTGTTGAATGCGCTCTCGTGACTGGGTGACGGGTAGTTGCTCATTCCAATTAAGGGCATAAGCAACAGCTTGACGCTTAGCTACCGTTTGCAAAGACTGCTCAAGTCGTGACTGCCATTTAGGGTCTGAAATTGATGAAGGCTCTTTTTTGAGGCGCTGAATCAACCAATGGCGGTCTTTTATTAGCGCCTGTTCAATGGTGTTTTTGTCTATCATTGAGCGGGTTTTTGCTGCTCTTGTTGCTCTTGCTGCTGGGCTTCCAACTGATTAATGCGTTGTTGTAAGGCCGCGTTTTTGGCCTTTAATTGCGCAATTTCCGTATTGAGTTGAAGCGTATAGTCATCAATCGGAAAAGGCTCACTGTTGTAGGATAAACAGCCTGACAAAACAAGTAGTAAAGCCGCGCCAAGCAGCCCTCGAGCATTAGTCATCGTGCTTGGCCAGCCAGTCAAATATTGTTGGGTAAACCTCTTCACGCACATATTTTCCCTGCAATAGATCAACATGGCCGTAATGCTCTTTCTGACCATAGGCTTTACCGAAACCAACCCACTCACAGCCATGCGCTTTAGTCGCCTCTTCAGGGCAGATCCAGTCTCTGGAGCCAGCTATCGACAAAATGGGATACGGTTCGGTTTTTTCATGCAAGCGCTTAAGAAACGGGCCTTGTTCATCACCCAATTGCTCGCCAGTAATTGCTGCGCTTAAGTCAATCATCACGGGTGAGCTTTCTGGGCCGAAGTTATTCATTGCCAGTTTGATATAAGTTTGGGTGTCCATATTGGCCGGATAAACCAGCGTTTTATCGATAAACTTTCGGCTAAAGCGGCTCAACATGGCGCTGAGCTCTGTGGTTAGCTGAATGGGTACGGCTGGAATCATTTTACTCAGTGGCAAAATTTTGATGATTTTTTTAAAGATGGTTCGGCTTTCGCTATAGTCCAAGCTAGAGGCCACTGTGATCGCGCTTTTAAATGGCAAAAAGTCACTAATCGCCGTATGGCAGAGCAATAAAATCCCGCCCATACTGTGGCCGATATAATGAAACTGCTCTACGTTTGCATGCGCCTTAACCGCCGCTAAAGCGCATGGAAAGTCTTGCTTTAGAT
>JBPEWS010000005.1:0-2060 GCA_052032465.1 Pseudomonadales bacterium | reverse complement strand
CAAGAGCAGGCAGAAGCTCTTGGCGCGAATGCCGTTGTCGCTGTTGATTTTGATTATGAAGTGCTCGGAAAAACAGGCTCCATGATTATGGTGAGCGCAACAGGCACGGCCGTTAAATTATAATAATGAACTCTACCGTCATGGCAAAACAGACAAATCGCCCGTTGGTGTCCGAACAATACCAACATGACCTAAATAATGGCTTTCAATATGACGAAAACCAAGCTCAGGTCGTTGAGGCGATGGATGCGCTGTCCAAGCGCTTAGTGCGCCGTTTTGAAAAACACCAGCACAATAAAAAGCGTCCTCTCTCTGTTGCAAGACGTGCCAAGCTTAAGCCTGCGCAAGGCCTTTATATCTGGGGTGATGTCGGGCGTGGCAAAACTTATTTGATGGACTTGTTTTACGATAGCCTTCCATTCAGGCGTAAGTTGCGTTTGCACTTTCACCGCTTTATGCGACGTGTGCATCAGCAACTTAGAGAAAAAGAAGGGCAGCCCAACCCATTAGATTTGGTCGCAAATGATATTGCTCGTGAGGCTAAGGTGATCTGCTTTGACGAGTTTTTTGTTTCTGATATTGGTGATGCGATCTTACTGGGCGATTTGATGCGCAAGCTCTTTGCTCGGGGTATTACCTTGGTGACGACCTCCAATATTCCCCCTGAAAGACTCTATGAAAACGGGCTGCAACGTCATCGCTTTATCCCATGTATTGATGCATTGCTTAAGCATACACAGGTGCTTCACCTAGATAGTGAAACTGATTATCGCCTGCGCGTTCTTGAGCAAGCGGACCTTTATTTTGAACATGATACTCAAGGCTTTATTGACTGTTTTGAAGAGCTCACCTCGGGAGAAAAGCTGCTAACTGAGAGCAAGCGAATTGAAATCAATGGTCGTGGCCTATTGATGCAAAAGCGTGCTGGCGATGTGATATGGTTTGATTTCAGAGAGCTTTGCCATACCCCTCGAAGTGTGGCTGATTATATTGAATTAGCTCGTCTTTTTACCACGATATTTATTAGTGATGTGACGCCAATGGGTGAGCAATCAGATGAGGCCGCAAGGCGTTTTATCAATATGATTGATGAGTTTTATGATCGCCAAGTTAAAGTGATCTTGTCGGCTGAGGTTCCGATGGAAGAACTCTATGGCAAGGGCCGTTTAAGTTTTGAGTTTAAGCGCACCCTGAGCCGCCTAACTGAAATGCAAAGTACGGAATATCTTGCTTTGCCCCATTTGCCTTAATTGAGCGTTTTGACTCGAAACCAGAAAGGCTATTAAACTTCCTTCGTGATCAGAGCGCACCCTGTGTTTAGGTGTTGCTGATCGCGGTTTTAGATTGAAATATTGTTGAGAAAATTATGAAAGCTAGTCAGTACTTACTCGCTACGGTGAAAGAAACACCATCTGATGCAGAGGTAATCAGCCATCAGTTAATGCTGCGCGCTGGTATGATCCGTAAACTTGCCTCTGGCTTATACACTTGGATGCCAACGGGTTTGCGCGTCTTGCAAAAAGTTCGAACCATTATCCAAGAAGAAATGGACAAGTCAGGTGCCTTAGAGGTGATGATGCCGGTTGTGCAGCCAGAGTCTTTATGGAAAGAGTCGGGTCGCTGGGAAGACTACGGCAAAGAGCTGCTACGTTTCAATGATCGTCATCAAAACACATTTTGCTTGGGCCCAACGCATGAGGAAGTCATTACTGACTTAGTGCGCAATGAAGTGCAAAGCTATAAGCAGTTGCCGCTAAATTTATACCAAATCCAAACGAAGTTCCGCGATGAGATTCGCCCTCGCTTTGGTGTGATGCGTTCACGCGAATTTATCATGAAAGATGCCTACTCCTTTCATGCCGATGCAACTTGTCTACAAGCGACATACGACTTGATGTATCAAACCTATAGCGCCATTTTTACCCGCATTGGCCTTGAATTTCGTGCGGTATTGGCTGATACCGGCAGTATTGGCGGAAACAGCTCGCATGAGTTTCATGTTTTGGCTGACAGTGGTGAAGACGCTATTGTGTTTAGTACGCAAGGCCAATATGCCGCCA
>JBPEWS010000049.1:0-1500 GCA_052032465.1 Pseudomonadales bacterium | reverse complement strand
ACCCATAGCCTGTGAGTCAGAAGCGATCATGCTGAATGCTCCTTTGTCGTGCAAAATATCTTCTGCGGCTATCGTTTCTTTGCGAATTCGAGAGTCCGCAAAGGCAACATCTTCCGCAATCGAAGGATCCAAGTGGTGGCATACCATCAGCATATCCAAATGCTCATCGACCGTGTTGATCGTATAAGGGCGCGTCGGGTTGGTACTGGACGGCAGAACATTGGACTCACCACAAGCCTTGATAATATCCGGCGCATGGCCACCGCCAGCACCTTCGGTATGGAATGTGTGGATGGTTCGGCCTTTAAATGCAGCAATCGTATCTTCCACAAAGCCCGACTCGTTCAGTGTGTCGGTATGGATAGCGACCTGCACATCATATTGCTCAGCAACGGCTAGGCAGTTATCAATTGAGGCAGGTGTCGTGCCCCAATCCTCATGCAATTTAAGCCCCATAGCGCCTGCTTCGATCTGCTCTTCAACCGCCTTAGGAAGGCTCGCATTACCTTTGCCCATAAAGCCAAGGTTCATTGGAAAAGCCTCTGCGGCTTGCAGCATTTTATGCATATGCCAAATACCTGGCGTACAGGTTGTCGCGTTAGTCCCAGTGGCTGGCCCTGTTCCTCCACCTAGCATGGTTGTTACTCCCGACATCAGCGCTTCTTCAATTTGCTGAGGACAAATATAGTGAATATGCGAGTCCACACCGCCTGCGGTAAGAATTTGACCCTCGCCCGCAATAATTTCGGTGCCCGGGCCGATGACAATATCAACATCGGGCTGCGTATCCGGGTTGCCCGCTCTACCAATAGCTGAAATTTTGCCTGATTTAATCGCGACATCCGCTTTAATAATGCCCCAATGATCCAATATAACCGCATTGGTAATCACCGTATCAGCCGAGATTTGGCAACTGGCTTGGCTTTGCCCCATGCCATCACGAATGGTTTTTCCGCCACCAAATTTCACCTCATCGCCATAGGTGGTTAAGTCCTGCTCAATTTGGATAAATAGCTCAGTATCGGCCAGTCGGACTTTATCACCAACGGTTGGGCCATACATTTCGGCATAAGCCGATTTACTCATCTTCATCTTATGCTCCTGATTTGCCCATCACTTTGCCTTGGAAACCGTACATCAACTGCTCCCCTGCAAAACGTACCAGCTCGACCTCACGGGCCTGCCCGGGTTCAAAACGCACCGCAGTACCTGAGGCGATATTCAATCGAAAACCGCGTGTCTGTTCACGCTCAAAGACCAAAGCATCGTTGGTCTCAAAAAAGTGGTAGTGTGAGCCCACCTGAATCGGTCGGTCGCCGGTGTTTTCAACGACAACAGTGCAGGTCTCGCGGCCTTCATTCAGCTCGATATGGCCTGACTCGACTATGTATTCACCTGGTTTCATTCTTGCTCTCCACCTTTTTTCATTTGTTGTTCGCTATATTTGATGCGTAACTGCCTAGCGCCGACTAAACAATCGGATCGTGCACTGTCACCAGC
>JBPEWS010000048.1:0-1937 GCA_052032465.1 Pseudomonadales bacterium | reverse complement strand
GCACAAACTGAATATCGCCATTTTGAACCGCTTCAATGGCCGGTTTAGCCAGGCTTTCAACGCCAACATACCACTGGTCCGTCAAATAAGGCTCGATAACGACACCTGAGCGGTCACCCCGTGGCACTTTTAATGCGTGATCTTCGATTTTCTCAAGCAAGCCAAGCTCATCAAGGTCGGCAACCACTTGTTTACGAGCATCAAAACGATCTAGACCTCGATAAGCCTCTGGGACATCATCATTAAGTTTGGCATCATCCGTCAGGATGTTGATCATCGGCAAATTATGGCGCTTGCCCATCTCGTAATCGTTAAAGTCATGTGCTGGGGTGATTTTCACACAACCCGAGCCAAACTCGGCATCAACATAGTCATCGGCAATAATCGGAATTTCGCGACCGACTAATGGCAGGGTAATGGTTTTGCCAATGAGAGATTGATAACGCTCATCTTTAGGATTAACGGCAACGGCGGTGTCACCCAGCATCGTCTCAGGACGCGTCGTGGCTACCACCACATGGCCACTGCCATCGGTTAGTGGGTAGCGGAAATGCCAAAGCGAGCCTTTTTCGTCTTCGTTGATGACTTCAAGGTCTGAGATCGCGGTATGTAGCGTCGGATCCCAGTTAACTAGGCGCTTACCTCGGTAAATAATGCCTTCGTCATAAAGCTGGATAAACACTTCACGCACAGCTTCTGACAAGCCCTCATCCATCGTAAAGCGCTCTCGCGACCAGTCTGGTGAGGCCCCCATGCGGCGCAGCTGACGAGTAATCGTGCCGCCACTTTCGGCTTTCCATTCCCAGACTTTTTCAAGGAATTTTTCTCGGCCCAATTCATGGCGTTTGATTCCCGCTGCCGCTAGCTGACGCTCCACTACCATTTGCGTTGCAATACCGGCGTGGTCGGTGCCCGGCTGCCAAAGCGTATTATTGCCCTGCATGCGATGATAGCGAATCAACGCATCCATGATCGTATCTTGGAAAGCATGGCCCATATGCAGGCTACCCGTAACATTCGGCGGCGGAATCATAATGCTATAAGGTTCGCCTTCACCACTGGGCTTAAAATAGCCTTGGCTTTCCCAATGCTCGTACCACTGTGTCTCGATAGCTTGCGGGTTAAACTGCTTTTCCATAGGAATCGTTCATCTTGCTAAAACAAAGCTGGCATTATACCGCCAAAGATCGCATCTGTAAGGCTTCACATCATCATCAAACCAGAAACCTGACAATGCCATCATGATCATTGTTTGGTTTAAGCGCGATTTACGAATCGCCGATCACGCTCCCTTCCTCAATGCCTGCCAAGATGCATTGGCTCAAGGCCTATCCGTTATGCCGCTTTATGTCATTGAACCTGAGCTGTGGCAACAACCTGATGTTTCGTTTCGCCATTGGGCCTGCGTGCGCAGTGCGTTACTTGACCTTGAACAGGCCCTGAAACCCTTGGGCTTACCGCTGATCATTCGCCACGGTGATATTTGCCATATTTTTTCGCAATTAAAGCCCAAAGCCATTTACTGCCATGAAGAAACCGGTAATAACTGGACGTTTCAACGAGATCTCAACGTTATTCGCTGGGCACGATCGCAGTCAGTGATTTTGCGCGAGTTTCCTAACTCAGGTATCGTGCGCCGCCTCAGCAGCCGAGATGATTGGCAAAAAATTCATGCGGCCAGAATCCACTGCCCTGTGCTGGAAGCCCCAAAACATGCGCCAGCTATTCCAAAAGATTTAGACGAGAAGTGGACATCAGACCCGCTGCCAGAGCAATTGCCTTGGCAGGCTCGCCCCGCAAACGTGACCACTCAGCCGGCAGGCAGAAGCGCCGCGCTCGCCACACTCGACAGCTTTTTAATGCAACGCAGCGCTCAATATCGTCGCTCATTGTCTACCCCATTTACGGCTCAGCAGTTTAACTCGCGCTTATCGGTG
>JBPEWS010000047.1:0-2184 GCA_052032465.1 Pseudomonadales bacterium | reverse complement strand
TAAAACGGCAAATGAGCGCTTGTTATGAAAGCGTTGCTTCAGCTGCAGTTAATCGTGCTTGGCTTTACTTTGTTATGCGCACTGGTGTTTTTTCTTACCCAGGCTAAACGAGAAGCTAATCAGCTTGCTTTTGAGCAGCAGCAACTTAGCCAAGTGGCTAAGGGCGAGCTGCAAAGTTTTCAGCGAATGGCGCTTAATGACAAACAATGGGCTTATTATTCTTTGGCCGAGGATCAGGTAGTTCTTGAAGCGTTGAGTGCAAAAGGTTATGGCGGCGACCTACGGGTATTGGTGGGTTTAGATTCCGTGGGTGAAATTACGGGATTAATGGTGCTAAAACCGCATCTTGAAACTCCAGGTTTGGGAGATAAGGTGGAAGCAGGAAAGTCGCAATTTTTGCAACAGTTTATTGGAAAGAGCTTGGAAAACGCTCCAGAAAAAGCGTGGCAGCTGAGTGCTGAGGGCGGTGCATTTGATGCGGTAACGGGTGCAACGGTAAGCTCAAGGGCTGTGGTTGAAGCCGTTTCAGCGGGCTTGACGGCCTGGGCTCAGTGGCTTGAGAGCTCGTCAAACGTTGCCCCAATAAATGCAGTGGAGGCAAGTGATGACTGAGCCTGTAAACGCTGAAAGCCAACATATTGTGGCAAATGCCGATCAGCCTGAGGTCGCTGGCGCAAAGTCGGTCAATGAATTAAGCGAGTTCAAGAAACAGGCGCTCAATGGTTTATGGAAAAATAATCCAGCCTTGGTTCAAGCGCTGGGGCTCTGCCCGCTACTTGCGGTTAGCAACACCTTGGTTAATGCCCTTGCTTTGGGCTTGGCAACATGGTGTGTGCTGCTATTGTCGAATGTGGCGATCGCGAGCTTACGACACTTCGTGCCTGTGACCATGAGACTGCCGGTATTTGTGGTGATTATCGCCTCGTTGGTAACAGCTGTAGAATATTTACTACAGGCGTTTAGTTTTCCTTTATACATGACCTTGGGTATATTTTTGCCGTTAATTACAACCAACTGTCTGATATTGGGGCGAGCGGAAGCGCTAGCGCGCAAGTCGTCGGTTTTACAATCGTTTCAGGACGCTTTTTGGATGGGGTTAGGCTTTTTGTGGGTGTTGGCCTTGCTTGGTTTTGTTCGCGAACTTTTGGCTCAAGGGACGATGTTTGCTGACATGCAGTGGCTATTGGGCTCGAGCGCAGCCTCTTGGCAAATTGAGCTGAACTCATTAGCAGGCTCAGGCTTTTTATTGGCCGCGTTGCCACCGGGAGCTTTTTTAGTGCTGGCCGCATTGATTGCGGCCAAGAATGCGCTTGAGCGGTCTAAATAGTTTGCAAAGAACAAGCGCCCTGCGTGGATGATTGATCGAAATAAAAAGTACGTAACGACAGAAAAATTATGAACAAAGCTAAGCGAATAGAAATCTTTCAGCGCCTTCGGGCTGAAAACCCAGAACCTACTACCGAGCTTAATTATTCCAGCGATTTTGAGCTATTAATTGCGGTATTGTTATCAGCCCAAGCAACGGATGTCGGGGTAAACAAGGCAACGGATAAATTGTTCCCTGTCGCTAATACGCCGCAAGCCATTCTTGATCTGGGTTTGGATGGATTAAAGTCGTATATCAAAACCATCGGTCTTTATAACTCTAAGGCAGAGAATACGATGAAGACCTGCAAGATATTGGTTGAGCAGTATGATGGACAGGTGCCACAAACACGTGAGGCACTGGAAAAGTTGCCAGGTGTGGGCCGCAAAACCGCTAATGTTGTGCTCAATACGGCCTTTGGTCAGCCGACTATTGCGGTGGATACGCATATTTTTAGGGTCTCAAACCGTACTAAAATTGCTCCGGGTAAAACACCGTTGGCGGTTGAAAAAGCATTGGAGAAGTTTGTGCCCGCGGAGTTTAAGGTGGACTGTCATCACTGGCTGATCCTGCATGGTCGCTATGTGTGCAAGGCGCGAAAGCCTTCTTGCGGCGCCTGTATAATTGAGGATCTATGCGAGTTTAAAGAAAAGGTCTACGCTGAATAACACTAAGCGAAGGCGTTTTTTAGCCACTGGCAATCGGGCTTTTTTGATGAGCTGGTGTATGAAAATGTGACAACATCAAAACGGCAGTTGCGATGTTGATGCTCTGGATGAGACAAAAGGTAATGCTGCGCGGCTTTGCGTAATTTATTG
>JBPEWS010000046.1:0-4343 GCA_052032465.1 Pseudomonadales bacterium | reverse complement strand
TCCGTACAACTGACGTAACAGGTGCATGTGAGCTACCTGAAGGCGTAGAAATGGTAATGCCAGGTGATAACATCCAAATGACAGTTGAGTTGATCGCACCAATCGCGATGGACGAAGGTCTGCGTTTCGCGATCCGCGAAGGTGGCCGTACTGTTGGTGCTGGTGTTGTTGCTAAGATCCTTGCGTGATCGACTAGAAACCAATAGTTGCAAGGCCGAGACACTGTCTCGGCTTTTTGCTCTAAAAAAATAGGCCAATAGCTCCAATTGGTAGAGCAGCGGATTCCAAATCCGCGTGTTGGGGGTTCGAATCCCTCTTGGCCTGCCATACAAGGTGAAACATGAGTACTGTAGAAAAAACATCATTATCTCCACTCGATTATGTGCTTTGGGTAATTGTCGCTGGGCTTGTTGCCTTTGCGGTAGTTATTTCTGGTACCGAGTTGTTAGGTGATTTTCCAGAGCTTTATCGTTTTATCGCTGGTTTAGTGGCTATTGCTGTCGGCTTTTTTGTTTTTCTTCAAACGAGTCATGGCAAGCGATTTAACCAGTTCAGAAAAGATGCAATGCAAGAGTTGCGTCGTGTTATCTGGCCATCGCGTCAAGAAACTGCGCAAACAGCAATGATGGTTGTAGCGGTGATTGTCTTGATTGCAGTGATGTTGGCTGGTTTTGACTGGATTGTTTCCAGTGTGTTTAGATTGATCGGAATCATAGGATAAGTTCATGTCAAAGCGTTGGTATGTAGTGCAAGCCTTATCAGGCTATGAAAAGCGCGTAAAGCAGAACTTGGAAGAACGTATTGCTTTGGCAGGTCTTGAAGACTGTTTTGCTGATATCATTGTGCCAACTGAAGAAGTGGTAGAGATGCGTGCGGGTCAAAAGCGCAAATCTGAGCGCAAATTCTTCCCTGGCTATGTTCTGGTTAATATGGACCTAAATGATGAGACTTGGTATCTCGTCAAAGAGTGTCCGCGTGTGATTGGTTTTGTTGGCGGCACAAAAGAGAAGCCGGCACCAATTACTCAGCGTGAAGCTGATGCGATTTTGCAGCGTATGGAAGACAACGCTGAGAAACCGCGTCCTAAGACATTGTTTGAAATGGGTGAAACTGTTCGTGTTATCGATGGCCCATTCTCAGACTTTAATGCAACAGTTGAAGAAGTGGATTACGAAAAGAGCCGCCTTCGTGTTGCAGTATTGATTTTCGGCCGGTCTACGCCGGTTGATCTGGAGTTTTCTCAGGTCGAGAAAACATAAATTCTTAGCTAAGGGGAGCCGAAAGGCGTTTGAACCCAATTGGAGTAATCATGGCTAAAAAAATTAAATCGTATATTAAGTTGCAAGTGGCCGCTGGCCAAGCAAACCCAAGTCCACCAGTTGGTCCTGCTCTAGGTCAACACGGTGTTAATATCATGGAATTCTGTAAAGCGTTTAACGCGAAAACGCAGAGTCTTGATCCAGGTGCGCCAGTCCCTGTTGTTATCACAGTATACGAAGACCGTAGTTTCACATTTGAAACAAAAACTCCGCCAGCTTCATACCTATTGAAGAAAGCTGCAAAAATTAAAAGCGGTTCAGGTAACCCTCTGGCAAATAAAGTGGGTAAAGTTACACGTGCGCAATTAGAAGAAATCGTGCAAATCAAACAGCCAGACTTAACGGCTGGTGATTTGGAGGCTGCGGTTCGTACAATCGCTGGTTCTGCGCGTAGTATGGGTATCGAGGTGGAGGACTAAGATGGCTAAGTTAACAAAACGTGCAAAGCTAATCCAAGAGAAAGTTGAGCTTGGTAAAGTTTATACGATTAACGAAGCGGTTGAGCTTTTAACAGAGCTTTCAACGGTTAAGTTTAAAGAGTCGATCGACGTAGCGATTAACCTTGGTATTGATACGCGTAAATCTGACCAGACGGTTCGTGGCGCTTCAGTATTACCAAACGGTACTGGTAAGACAGTTCGTGTTGCAGTTTTTGCTCAAGGCGAAAAAGCAGAAGAAGCAAAGTCAGCGGGTGCAGACATCGTTGGTTTTGAAGATCTTGCCGATACGATCAAAGGCGGTGAAATTAACTTTGACGTACTTATCGCAACACCAGATGCTATGCGCTTGATCGGTGCCCTGGGTCCAGTTCTTGGTCCGCGTGGTTTAATGCCGAACCCGAAAGTAGGTACGGTGACGCCTGATGTGGCAACAGCTGTAACTAACGCTAAAGGCGGTCAGGTTCGCTACCGTGCTGATAAAGGCGGTATCGTTCATTGTATCGTTGGTCAGGTTGGTTTTGATGCTGATGCGATCAAGCAAAACGTTGAAGCACTTGTGGTTGATTTGAAAAAGTCTAAGCCAGCTTCATCAAAAGGTACTTACCTTAAAAAATTAACGCTTTCTACGACGATGGGTCCAGGTCTTTTAGTTGACCTTTCGACGCTAGAAATCTAAAAATTGGAGTCCTTGTCAGATGAGCTTAGGCTTGTCTGGCAGGCGTCCAAGACCGTAGGTCTCTGAACATTTGTGAAGAGATAATTTTGCCTACGCAGACGCGGGCTCTCGAATGAGACTCCGTGTAAATCTTCGGCATTAGCCGATTTATAAACTAATGGAGAAACCCATGACACTGAAGCTTAATGATAAAAAAGCGATTGTAGAATCAGTGAACTCGGTTGCTTCAGAGGCTCTGTCAGCACTTGTGGCTGACTATCAAGGTCTAACTGTTGAGCAGCTAACTGTGCTTCGTAAAGAAGCGCGCGAAAGCGGCGTAACAGTGCAAGTTGTGCGTAACACACTTGCAAAGCGTGCGGTTCAAGGTACAGATTATGCCTGTCTTGAAGACGTGCTTGTAGGCCCGACTGTTTTAGCATTCTCTCATGAAGATCCGGGCGCTGCCGCTCGTCTTTTCAAGAAGTATTCTAAAGAGTACAAAGCCCTTGAAGTTAAAGCTCTAGCCCTTGGTGGTAATTTGTTGGGTGCGGATCAGCTTGAAGCTGTTGCAAGCCTACCAACTTACGAAGAAGCCTTGGCGAAGTTGATGGCAACGATGAAGGCTCCAGCCAACAAGCTGGTTCAAACAATCAACGCTGTTCCAACCAAGCTGGTTCGTACATTAGTTGCTTTAAAAGATCAGAAAGAAGCAGCCTAATCGCTGCATAACGTTTTACTACGGAGAAATATTATGTCACTTACTACTGAACAAATCCTAGACGCAATCGCAGAAATGTCTGTAATGGACGTGGTTGCACTTATCGAAGCAATGGAAGAAAAATTCGGCGTTGAAGCTTCAGCTGCAGTTGCAGTTGCTGCTGCTCCTGCTGCTGGTGGCGACGCTGCTGCTGCAGAAGAGAAGACTGAATTTGACGTTGTTCTAACAGCTGCTGGCGACAAGAAAGTTGGCGTGATCAAAGCGGTTCGCGAAGCGACTGGCCTTGGTCTTAAAGATGCTAAAGATCTTGTTGAAGCTGCTCCTAAAGCAATCAAAGAAGGCGTTGCTAAGGAAGAAGCTGAAGAGCTTAAGAAGAAGCTTGAAGAAGCAGGTGCTTCAGTCGAGCTTAAGTAATTTAGTCTCTAAATTACTTCCATTAGGCTGTCGGTTTTGCCGACAGCCTTTTGCCGCTTGAGAACGGTGAAAATTTTCTCAACTCCCTGCGTAGATGCAGACTGTGCTAATTTGTGAGGAATTTAAATGACTTATTCATTTACTGAAAAGAAAAGAATTCGCAAAAGCTTCGGAAAATTGCCAGAGATTATGGAGGTCCCATACCTTCTAGCTGTGCAATGCGAGTCGTATCGTGAGTTTTTGCAAGAGGGCGCGAGTCGTCGCGAGGTTAAAGGCCTTGAGAGTGTGTTTAAGTCCATTTTCCCGATTGTGAGTAATTCGGGCAATGCTTCTCTTGAATATGTTAGCTATGTTTTGGGTGAGCCTGAGTGGAATGTGCGTGATTGTCAGATCCGTGGCGTGACCTTTGAAGCTCCATTGCGCATTAAAACGCGTCTAGTTATTTTTGATAAAGAAAATAAGGGCGCCATTAAGGATATCCGCGAGCAAGAAGTTTTCCTTGGCAATCTGCCACTGATGACAGAAAACGGTACGTTCGTTATTAACGGCACTGAGCGTGTGATTGTTTCTCAGTTGCACCGTTCGCCGGGTGTGTTCTTTGATCATGACAAAGGTAAAACGCACAGCTCAGGTAAATTGCTGCACTCTGCACGTATTATACCTTACCGTGGATCATGGTTGGATTTTGAATTCGACGCGAAAGATTTGGTTTATGTGCGAATAGACCGTCGTCGTAAATTGCCAGCAACTACGTTATTACATGCTCTAGATTATAACGCTGAGCAAATTCTTGAAGA
>JBPEWS010000045.1:0-1895 GCA_052032465.1 Pseudomonadales bacterium | reverse complement strand
TGAAGGCAAAAAGCGCAGCGGCTTTGCTGAAAAAGGTATTCAAGAATTAGCTGAGCATGTTGATTCATTGATCGTTATTCCGAATGACCGTTTATTGCAAATGGGCAAGATCAAAATGACGGATGCCTTTGGTCGTGCAAATGACGTGCTTTGCGGTGCTGTACGAGGCATTTCTGAGTTGATCACCAGCCCAGGTTTAATCAACGTGGACTTTGCGGATGTGCGCACGGTTATGTCAGAAAATGGCCTAGCTAAAATGGGCGCTGGCATCGGCAAAGGCGAGAATGCCGCAGTTGAAGCGACAGAGCTGGCGATCAAGAGCCCACTACTTGAAGATGTGGATGTTAGCGGTGCGCGCGGTATTTTAGTGAATATCACAGCAGGTGAAGACTTCGATATCATGAGCATGAGCGAAATTGGTGAGATGATTCACGATATCGCATCAGATGATGCCACCGTGGTTATCGGTACCGCGATCGATGAAACCCTCAACGATGAAGTCCATGTGACCTTCATTGCAACAGGTTTAGAGAACACGATCGTTCAGAAAAAAGCGCCAGAGGCTATCAAGCCAGTATCTTCAGAGCGTGTTGAGCAACCGGTTCGCGAGCCACGTCGAGCGGCGGGTCTTGGACAGTTCCATAATGCTGGTATGGGTGATACCGATCGTCCAGCTGTGGAGCGCAAAAATGAACCCTTTGCAGGCTCAACGACTCCAAGTAATGACTCAAGTATTGATGCGAAAGATGTAATGAACATTCCATCATTCTTGCGCACACAGGCAGACTAATAACGCCTTAAAACAGCCATTTTGGCGCGTATGCGATAACACCATGCCAGGTGTGTTCATTGCATGCGCCTCAAAAGCTGGTAAAATTCATGTGACATTTGAAGAGAAGCGTATGATGATTAAGCAACGAACACTCCGAACAGCCATTTCTGCAACAGGTATTGGCTTGCATTCGGGAGAAAAAGTGAAGATGAAAATGCTCCCAGCGGATGCCGACACAGGGATTGTTTTCCGTCGTACAGATATGAGCCCTGTGCAAGATGTCAAAGCTTGCGCTTTCTCGGTGGGGCAAACGCAGCTCTCTTCAACCTTAATCAACGGTGACGCTAAGGTGGACACGGTTGAACACTTAATGGCAGCTTTGGCAGGTTTAGGTATCGATAATGCGATTATCGAAGTTGATGCCCCTGAGGTGCCCATTATGGACGGCAGCTCATCGCCCTTTGTTTTCTTGATCCAATCAGCGGGTATCCAAGAGCTTTCGGCTGCAAAGAAATTCATTCAAGTGCTTGAGACAGTGACCGTTAAAGACGGTGACAAACTCGCGCAGCTTAGCCCTTACGCAGGCTTTAAAATGCGTTTTGAGATTGACTTCAATCACCCTGTTTTTGATGCACAAAAACAAGACATCACGATTAATTTCAACCATCAATCCTTTGTTCGCGACATTAGCCGCGCCAGAACCTTTGGTTTTGTCAAAGATCTAGAATTCATGCGTGCTAATAATCTTGCCTTGGGTGGCAATTTAGATAACGCCATTGTGGTGGATGATTTCCGTATTCTTAACGAAGACGGCTTCCGCTACGAAGATGAGTTCGTTAAACACAAGGTTTTGGATGCTATCGGTGATTTATATTTGGCAGGTCACAGCATTCTGGGCGAGTTTTATGGTGTTAAGTCTGGCCATGCGCTGAATAATGACTTGGTTCGCCATCTTATCGAAACTGAGTCAGCGTGGGAATTTGTCGAATTTGAAAGCCTTGCTGAGCAGCAAGAATACCAAGATTACCTCGGTACGTTGATCGACGCGTAAACCCGAAGGTGCCGTGAGTCGTTAGTAATTCAGCCTTACTGTCACTGCGAGGAGTGAGAAACGACGCGGCAG
>JBPEWS010000044.1:0-1987 GCA_052032465.1 Pseudomonadales bacterium | reverse complement strand
TGAACGATCTGGTCTGCACTGTTACGCGCCTGAACCATTTCTTCAAACTTCTGATCCGCTTCTTTATTCGCTTCAGCATCCTGAACCATTTGCTCGATTTCATCATCGCTCAAACCGCCTGAGGCTTGAATCTTGATCGACTGTTCTTTGCCAGTGTCTTTATCCTTAGCAGAAACACTCAAGATACCGTTTGCATCAATATCAAACGTTACTTCGATCTGCGGTACGCCACGAGGCGCAGGGCGAATACCTTCAAGGTTAAACTGGCCTAGTGACTTGTTTTCACTCGCCTGTTTACGCTCACCTTGCAATACGTGAACCGTAACTGCGTTTTGGTTATCTGCCGCCGTTGAGAACGTTTGCGACGCGCTGGTTGGAATCGTTGTGTTCTTCTCGATCAAAGCGGTCAATACGCCGCCCATCGTTTCAATACCCAACGTTAGTGGCGTCACGTCCAACAACAATACGTCTTTAACATCGCCACCAAGAACCGCGCCTTGGATCGCCGCACCCATTGCAACCGCTTCATCAGGGTTAACGTCTTTACGAGCTTCTTTACCAAAGAACTCAGCAACTTTTTGCTGAACTAAAGGCATACGCGTCTGACCACCAACCAAAATAACGTCGGTAATCTCGCCTTTTCCAATACCCGCATCTTTAATCGCTTGCTCACAAGGTTTTAGTGAGTTCAACACCAAATCCATAACCAACGACTCAAGCTTGGCACGTGTGATTTTCTTCACCAAGTGCTGAGGGCCTGCTTGCGTTTGAGTAATAAATGGCAAGTTAACTTCAGTTTGCTCGCTGCTTGAAAGCTCGATTTTTGCTTTTTCAGCCGCTTCTTTAAGACGCTGCAATGCCATTGGGTCGCCTTTAAGGTCAACGCCCACTTCTTTATTGAACTCTTCCACTAGGAAGTCGATCAAGCGAAGGTCAAAGTCTTCACCGCCTAGGAACGTATCACCGTTTGTCGACAAAACTTCAAACTGCTGCTCGCCTTCGATATCAGCAATTTCGATGATAGACACGTCAAATGTACCACCACCCAAATCGTATACAGCGATGGTTTTGTCGCCGCCTTTTTGATCCAGACCATAAGCCAAAGCTGCCGCTGTCGGCTCGTTGATAATACGCTTAACATCAAGACCTGCGATTTTACCCGCATCTTTTGTTGCCTGACGCTGCGAATCATTAAAGTAAGCAGGAACGGTAATAACGGCTTCAGTGATGGTTTCACCCAGATAGTCTTCTGCCGTTTTCTTCATCTTTTTAAGCACTTCAGCAGAGATCTGTGGTGGCGCCATTTTTTTGCCATTCACTTCAACCCATGCGTCACCGTTATCCGCTTCAACGATGTCATAAGGTACCATTTTGATGTCTTTTTGAACCACGTCATCTTTAAAACGGCGGCCGATCAAACGTTTTACACCGTATAACGTATTTTTTGGGTTCATCACAGCTTGGCGTTTAGCCGCTGCACCCACTTCAATTTTATCTTCCGTAAAAGCAACGATCGAAGGCGTCGTGCGCGCACCTTCCGAGTTTTCAATTACTTTTACATTGTCGCCATCGCGAACAGCCACACAGGAGTTCGTTGTTCCTAAATCAATTCCAATAATCTTTGCCATGTCAGATATCCTCGCTTAAAACAATTTCTGGTTACTATTTGGGGTTAGAACGATGTAATTCAAGGTCAAAAAATGCAGAATTTGCCATTATTTTGACACAACAACCATTGCTGGGCGCACTAAACGGCCATTTAAGGTATAGCCCTTTTGCATCACTTGAATAACGGTGTTTTCAGGCTGATCCGATGGCGCCATCGACACCACTTCATGAAGCTCAGCACTATAAGGCTCACCCGTGCCGTCGATCACAGCAACATCAAACTTCTGCAAGACGTCTAGTAGCTGTTTTTGCGTTAATGTCATGCCATCACGTGCAGACTTCAACGCTTCGTCATCGCCCATCGCATTTAGCCCAAGGT
>JBPEWS010000043.1:0-7331 GCA_052032465.1 Pseudomonadales bacterium | reverse complement strand
CATGACAAGGCAGCCTTGCTGGTTTAACAACTGGCTTAGTAGTTGATTTAGGGGTTTGATAAACTATGTTTTCTTTTCGAAAGATTTTACCCATTTTTATTATCGTACCGATCATTGAGTTGGTGGTATTGATTGGTTTGGCCGACTGGGTTGGCTTCTTCCCAACGCTGATCTTGATTATTTCGACCGCGTTTATCGGGGTGAACATGTTGAAGCGCCAAGGCGTGAATACATTAAACAAAATTCGCGCAGCGGCTCGCTCTAATAAGGTTCCGACCAATGAAGTGATTCAAGGTGTGATGCTCTTTTTTGCTGGCGGCCTGTTGTTGACGCCAGGCTTAGTGACCGATGTCGTGGGTTTTAGCATTTTGATCCCGCAGTCTCGACGCTGGATTGCGAGCAAACTCGAAAAATATGCTCAGCCTATTTTTGTCGGTGAGTTTTCAACTTACTCCTACGAGCAAGCTGACCAAAGCTATCAGGATGCTCAAAAGCAGCGTAATAAGCCGTCAGACTCCGTGGTTATTGATGGCGAATTCACGGATGAGAGCAAGCTTTAAGCAATAAGCTTATGGCGTGATCAATGCTTTGTTCACGCACCGCCTGACGATCGCCAGCAAAACACTGGCGGTCAGTTAGGGTAAACTCAGGATGAGCTAAACCAAACCACACCGTGCCGACAGGCTTTTGTTCGCTGCCACCACCGGGCCCAGCAATTCCGGTGATCGAAACCGCGATATCAGCTTGAGCCACAGCTCTCGCACCACAGGCCATTTGCTCCGCCACCTCTTGGCTAACAGCGCCAACGGCCGCTAAAGTTTCGGCCTTAACGCCTAAAAGCTCGATCTTCGCTTGGTTTGAATAGGTCACAAAACTGCGCTCAAACCACGCTGAGCTTCCCGCTAAAGAGGTCAGAGAAAAAGAAACACCACCACCCGTACAAGACTCTGCCGTGCTCACGTGCCACTGGCGCTCAATAAGTATTGCTGCAAGCTTTTGGATTTGCTCATCTCGCTGAAAAGAAGCGGGCAGTTTGGCGCTCGAGGCTGTGCGCTTAAGTGGATGCTGTTCTTTGTTCATCATTTAGGCCTCTAACAAGAATTGTCTTTAGTTTAGCGAGTATTAGCGCTAACGAATAGTGCAGCAAAAATAGGCGCGCATTGTCCTTGAACTCATAGCAATGCATTATGCCCGCTAAAAACGAGTACAAGTTGCGCCTTATTTTAGAGGGCTTTGGGAAAATTTTTTAAGCTGCGCTATGGCTAGAAATAACAGAGTTGTTATGATGCTCTGATCCTTTTACTAACACGTTAACGACAGACTATGACTGAAGCCGCCCAGCACACGCCGATGATGCAGCAATATTTGAAGGTAAAAGCAGAATACCCTTCGATGCTGGTGTTTTATCGGATGGGTGATTTTTATGAGTTGTTTTTTTCTGATGCTGAACGCGCTGCAAAATTGCTCGATATCACACTCACTGCGCGAGGTAAGTCTGGCGGCCAACCTATCCCGATGGCTGGCGTTCCTTATCATAGTGCTGAGGGTTATTTAGCTCGCTTAGTAAAACAGGGTGAGTCGGTAGCGATCTGCGAGCAAGTAGGCGATCCAGCAACCAGCAAAGGCCCTGTTGAGCGAAAAGTGGTGCGCGTCTTAACGCCCGGCACGGTGAGCGATGAGGCGCTGCTGGATGAAAAGTCGGATAATATCTTGCTCAGTATTTATGCTCAATCCGAGTCGGTCGGTTTGGCCTGGTTGAATATGACGCGGGGCGAAATGCGCCTTGCTCAGGTTAAAAAAGGCGAGCCTTGTGCTGCGTTGGTGAGTCGTTTATCAGCGGTCGAATTGCTTTATCCTGAGGGTGGCAGCTTGTTTGATGGGCTTTCCCATATTCCCACAAAAGTATCTCAGCCGCCTTGGTTTTATGATGAAGAAAGTGCGCTAGAAGGGCTTTGTCGTCAGTTTCAGGTAAAAGATTTACGCGGTTTTGGTGCTCAGGATAAATTGTTGGCGATTATGGCAGCGGGCGCCTTATTAAGCTATGCAAAAGAAACGCAAAAGCAAGCGCTTACTCACCTGCATCACCTTGGCTATGAAGAGCAAAGCCAGTTTGTAATGCTTGATCCCGCTACGCGCAAAAACTTAGAGCTCACACATACGCAGTCAGGCAAGAAGCAGCATGCACTGCTTTGGTTGCTGGATCATTGCCAAACGCCCATGGGTAGTCGCTTACTGCAACGTTGGTTGTTGCAACCGCTGCGCGATGTGAAGGCGATTAAGGCCAGACAATGCGCGCTTCAGTTGTTTATAGAGCAGTATGCCTATGAGCCACTTCAGAGCCCTTTGCAGGCCGTGGGTGATCTTGAGCGAGTGCTCACTCGCATTGCATTGCACAGTGCAAGGCCCCGAGATTTAATTAAACTAAAACAAGCATTAAGCGCATTACCCGAGATTCAAGGCTGCTTAAAGCCGCTTGTAGGCAGTGAGAAACTTGCCGAGCTAGCCGAGCAAACGGATGTTCAGCCAGAGCTGTTGGCTTATCTAGATGCAGCCATTATTGATAATCCACCTGTGGTAATTCGCGATGGTGGGGTGATTAAAGCCGGCTTTGATGAGCAGGTAGATGAATATCGAAGCCTTAGCCAAAATGCAGGACAAGTATTAATCGAAATTGAGCAACAAGAGCGCGAAAAAACGGGCTTGAGTACGCTGAAAGTCGGCTATAACAAAGTGCATGGCTATTATATTGAGATCAGTCGTGCGCAATCAGAAAAAGCGCCGATCGAATATCAGCGTCGACAGACATTAAAAAACGTTGAGCGTTTCATTACGCCTGAGCTGAAAGTGCATGAGGATAAGGTGCTTAGCGCTAAATCGAAGCTGCTGGCGCGCGAAAAACAGCTCTACGAAGAGATTTTAACGCATTTAAATACCCATCTGGCTCCCCTGCAGTTATTGGCAATGGCATTAGCTGAGCTGGATGTGCTGGTGAACTTGGCCAATATGGCCGCTTCTAACCAATGGGTGGCACCCGAATTTGTTAACGAGGCTTGCTTGCATATTGATCAGGGACGTCACCCCGTGGTGGAACAGGTGATCGATGGGGCGTTTATTCCTAATAGCCTTGCCATGAATGCTGAGCAAAAAATGCTGCTGATTACGGGCCCAAATATGGGTGGTAAATCGACTTATATGCGACAAACGGCTCTTTTAGCACTATTGGCGCATATGGGCAGCTTTGTACCAGCGCAAGCCATGCGACTATCGGTGATGGACCGAATTTTCACCCGTATTGGCGCCTCAGATGATTTAACTCAAGGCCAGTCAACCTTTATGGTTGAAATGACGGAAACCGCCAATATTTTGCATAATGCCACAGACCAAAGCTTAATTTTGATGGATGAAATTGGCCGCGGTACCAGTACGTTTGACGGGTTGTCTTTAGCTTGGGCTATTGCCGAGCAATTAGCGTCATTGCATGCCTTTACTTTGTTTGCGACGCATTATTTTGAGCTAACGGTTTTGCCTGAGCAATGGCCGCAGATTCGCAATGTGCATTTATCCGCGACTGAACATGAAGATGGTATTGTGTTTTTGCACAGTGTACGTGAAGGTGCAGCGAGCCAGAGCTATGGCCTGCAGGTCGCTAAGCTCGCTGGAGTGCCAAAGTCGGTAATTCAGCGAGCCGATGAAAAGCTGCAGGCACTTGAGTCGCAGCGCCAAGACCCTGCTGAAACCGCTTCACTCGATCAGGCTCAAAACCGCAATGCCTTTCAGCCAGATTTATTCAGCGCAGAGCCGCATCCAGTGGTTCAGCAGTTAGGTCAAATCAATCCTGATGAGCTGACAGCAAAGCAGGCACTTGACTTACTCTATGAGCTCGTTTCAAAATCTATACAGTAGGTCATTGTCTTTGTTTGACCGCGGTTTGGCTTCGTGACAGTATTGTCCGATAGATTAACGAACGAGATAAGTTGAGGCTGAAATGGATCATTTCCTTTCACATTTTTGGTTTTATGTTGTTATTGCCGTTTTGGCAGGCTTTTTCTTTTTGGGAAAACGCTCAAATAGCTCAATTACCGAAAAGCTCGTGGCGGAATTTGAAGTCAAAAATCCTCAATTCAAACTTTCAGGGTTTCGCGCTCGTTACGTCAAATTCGGAGATGAAAGTCCTGACCGTATTGATATTGAGCTGTCGCAATTACCGCTGGATGTAGCCGAGATCTTGGATCTTCAAGTCAACGGACAGGCCATGGCATCGCTACGGGTGAAGCCAAATCATCAGGCTGAGTTTGATTATTGGCGTGATGAAAATGTGGGCTTCCCTGTGCTTAATGCCAATGATGCGCTGGATATTCTGTACCGTGGTGAAGTTATCGCCAGTGGTGTATTTCAACGCCGCAGTTAATTCAACCGCCGAAAATGATGCTGATAGGACAGCGTCTATTGTGAGCGGCGATTAAAACGCTACTCCGATTTCTGCTACTGCACCCACTTCCTCGCTTTGTAAATCAACCAATCCCGCAATATCAAAATGCAGACCATAAGGTGAAAGACCAAAGCCTGCGGTTAATTGGGTGCCTTCTTTAGTATCATTATCTACTTCAGAGGCTAAGTTGTGTCTTGTGCCAAAGCGAATTTGCGCGTAATGCGCTATATCCAGTTCTGCGCCAATAGCAGCCCATTGAGTATTGTCTGTATAAGAAAATGCCTCTCGTATGGTTAAATCAATATCAGCAGTTAGCATGTACCAATTTGATCTGTAAGCCAAACCGGCGCTAACCATCGGCTTGAGTTCATAAGTGAATAGTGGCTCAATAAGAGGGCGGCTTTGAGCTGATTCTAGCGACATGGGGATTAAGTTTTTCGCGACCAAGGCTACATTCCATTGTTGCTCTCGACCAAATTGGTAGTTAATGCCAACATCAACATTTAAGCCGTTAGTTGAAGTATGGTATTGCTCATTGCTTAAATCGTCTTCGTCAAAGTCTTCAATTAGTTCCGTATATTGATAGGTATGCAACTGCACTATTTTGGGGGAAATGCCCACTTGTAATGAGTGGTAGCGATCCAAATCTATGCTAGTGGCAATGGCTAAGCCTAATTCGCTATAGCCTGAGGCAAGTAATTCAGCTTTTGAGTTTAAATCATCAATTTGTTTAGGGTTGTCTCCATTAGCAAACTCTTCAGGCGTTTCCGATAAAGCAATTTCATTCATGAGCGTTAAATCATCATCGCTTAAATCACCTTTGGCAGTAGCTCGAAGACGTGCACCAGCAAAAAAACCGACAGCAAAGTCCTCTCTCGGCAGTACGATACTGGCGTCACCTCCCGCATCTAAACGAACCACCTGTTCATCAACATCGATCAATTGGTCGCGGATGATTGTGGTTTGTTGCCTAGCGCGCGTGCGCAATGACTCAACTTGTTCGGCTGTGGCACCAGACTGTAGTGCTTGATCCACATCTGCAGCCAGCTCTTCAAATGCGGACAATGAATCATCAATGCCTTCAGCTTGTGATTGGATTTCTTCATGGTTAACCGCTCGCGCTCCAGCCGAAATATTAAAAGCAAAATCATTAGCCCATTCATGCTGTCTAGAAGCCATCAGTGCGGGGTTGCGAACTGTGGCAGCTGCTGGATTTGCCGAGGCAACGCCAGTGCCACCCATGGCCATGGTTCTTGCGGTTGATGAGAATTGTGGCGCAGCAAAAGCATGATTCATCGCAAACATAGACCCTAACAATAAAACGGAGGGTAAAAGTCTAAAAGGTAATGGTTTATCAAAAAGTGAGGGTGGGTTAGTCATGAATGCATCCGTGATTTTTTCATTGATTACAAACAGTCTAGATCGCTGTCGAGAAAGAAACAACTTTTGAGTTGTTGGAATTTCATGGTCTCTCGACAGGTAGTTTGTCACCGTATGTTTATTCATTATCAGCATTCAATATTTATGATTTCAGAAAAAATACAGGACAATTTATCCCGCGTGATCGAGCAAACCCCTGGCGAGAGTAATTATCACCAAGCCATGCAGGAGTTGTTCGATGACATCAAAACCTTTGTTGATGACAGCTACGATCCGGCCATTATCCATCGCATGTGCTTTGCTGACCGAGTTTTGCAATTTACGGTGACATGGTATGACGATGCGGGGGAAATGCAGGTGAATCAGGGCTATCGCGTGCAATTTAATCATGCGATAGGGCCTTATAAAGGCGGCCTGCGATTCCATCCTGAGGTGACGCTGGATGATTTTAAGTTCTTGGGTTTTGAACAAACATTTAAAGACGCGCTAACTGGGATTCCTATGGGTGGCGCTAAGGGTGGCGCTGACTTTGATCCTTCAGGTCGGTCAAATGCGGAAATTAAGCGTTTTTGCGAGGCATTTATGACGGAGTTGAGTCGCTACATAGGCCCAGATCAAGATATTCCTGCGGGAGATATTGGTGTGGGTGCTCGAGAGCTAGGTTATTTATTTGCTCATTACAAGGCCATGACCGGCCAATTTCATGGTGCGGTAACAGGCAAAGGGCCGAGCTTTGGCGGCAGTCGTATCCGCACAGAGGCCACGGGCTTTGGCTGCGTGTATTTCCTTCGGGCGGTTTTAAATGAGCAAGGTCAGGGGCTGAAAAAGAAGCGTTGCGCTTTGTCCGGGGCGGGTAATGTTGCGCTATACGCAGCTAAGAAACTGATCGAAAATGAGGCTGTTGTGCTGACATTATCGGATTCAAAAGGTGTGCTTTTTGCTGAAAATGGTTTCAGCGACGAGCAGATAGATGCGCTGATCGTTTTGAAAGAGCAAAAACATGGCGCCTTGGCGGACTACACGGATGTCATTGAGCAAACTGATGGGCTGCGCTATGAGACGGATGCCTCTGTTTGGTCAGGTGAGTATGATATTGCTATTCCCTGTGCGACACAAAATGAAGTAGGCACAGATGAGGCAAAGCAAATCATCGATGCTGGCGCTAGCATTGTTTGTCAGGCAGCGAATATGCCCTGTACTGATGAAGCAGTTCAAGCCTTTGCTGAAGCTAAGCTGCTTAATTTGCCTTCCAAAGCCGTCAATGCAGGCGGAGTTGCCGTCTCAGGTTTGGAGCGAACGCAAAACGCCATGGGTATGAGCTGGAGCCGTGAGCGTGTGGATGATGAGCTGGAAAATATCATGCTAACGATTCATCGCTTATGTGTAGAGGAAGGCGAGACAGATTCAGGAATCGACTATGCAAAAGGAGCAAATATCGCAGCCTTTAAAAAGGTTTATCAGGCGATGTCATCGTATTTGCATTAAGCGGCTAATTATATAGGCGCCCATTAGCTAAATTAGC
>JBPEWS010000042.1:0-2360 GCA_052032465.1 Pseudomonadales bacterium | reverse complement strand
GCACCAGCAAAACGGTGATTTTGAGTAAGAGCGACCAAGCCGACCACGATGTAAATTACCTATTCGGTCAAGTCGCCATCGATAAGCCGTTTATCGATTGGGGCGGAAACTGCGGTAATTTGACGGCAGCAGTCGGCGCATTTGCTATCACACAAGGCTTGGTTGATGCGGCCAATATTCCTGAGAACGGCATTGCAACCGTGCGTATTTGGCAGCAAAACATCGAGAAAACCATTATCGCCAAAGTGCCAATGACAGACGGTCAGGTGCAAGAAACTGGCGACTTCGAGCTAGATGGCGTTACTTTCCCAGCAGCAGAAGTGCAAATCGAGTTTTTAAACCCCGTTTCAGAAGACAGCGCCATGTTCCCGACGGGCAATCTTGTCGATACGCTTGAAGTGCCGGGCATTGGCAGCTTCGAAGCAACCTTTATCAATGCGGGCATCCCAACCATCTTTTTAAAAGCAGAGGCCTTAGGCTACAGTGGCACCGAGCTGCAAAAAGACATCAACAGCGATGCCCAAGCACTGGAAAAGTTTGAGACCATTCGTGCCCACGGCGGCGTCAAGATGGGCATTTTTGAGACCATCGAAGGTGCCGTGACAAGCCAGCACGTGCCTAAGGTTGCATTTGTCGCACCTGCAAAAAGCTATACCGCCTCAAGTGGCAAAGCGGTCAATGCCGAGTCAATTGACCTGCTCGTGCGCGCACTATCCATGGGGCAATTACACCACGCCATGATGGGCACCTGCGCTGTAGCTATCAGTGTTGCGGCCTGTATTCCTGACACGTTGGTGAACTTAGCCGCAGGCGGCGGCGCACGTGATGCAGTAGTTTTCGGCCACCCATCAGGCACACTTAAAGTTGGCGCAGAAGCCGTCGAGCAAGACGGCAAATGGCTAGCGAAAAAAGCCATTATGAGCCGTAGCGCACGCGTTCTAATGAGCGGCCAAGTGCATGTTCCAGCCACGGTTTTAGAAAACTAAAAAACCTACTAACCTGTTCCACCCTTGATCACTCCCTCTCTGAATAAAGGGTGGAACGGGCAAACTTTCTCTCTTGCTTCTCGTAAAACGTAACTTATATCAAGCAGCTGCATCGCTAAACTGTTACAGTACGCAGGCAGAAATTGAGATTGAGTGACCATGAGCAGTACAACGTTTTCATCGCTGAGCCTTGCGAAAGAGGTGTTACAGAATTTAGATTCCCTCGGGTACAAGGCGATGACGCCTATTCAGGCGCAGAGCTTGCCTGCGATTTTGGCCGGTCGGGATGTTATTGCGCAGGGTAAGACAGGCTCGGGCAAGACGGCGGCTTTTGGGCTGGGTTTATTGTCTAAGTTGGAAGTGAAGCGCTTTCGCGTACAAATTTTGGTGCTTTGCCCTACGCGTGAATTAGCCGACCAAGTGGCGGTGGAAATTCGCCGCTTGGCACGTGCAACCCATAATGTGAAAGTGTTGACCTTGTGTGGCGGCAAGCCACTGGGTCCGCAGATTGGCTCTTTGGAGCATGGAGCGCACATCATCGTTGGTACGCCCGGCCGTGTTGAAAAGCATTTGAATAAAGGTACCTTACGCCTGAATCATCTAACTATGTTTGTGCTGGATGAGGCGGACAGAATGCTTGAAATGGGATTTCAGGATTCGATTGATGCGATTGTCGAGCAGATGCCTCAGCAGCGCCAAACCTTGCTTTTTAGTGCGACCTATCCCGATAAAATCGAATCAATTGCCAAGCGCATTACGCAGAATCCGTTGATGGTCAAAGTCGCCTCAACGCATGAGAACAACAGCATTGCGCAGTCTTTTTATCAGGTGGAAAGCAACTCGGCACGTGATGAGGCCGTGCGTTTATTGCTACTCGAACATTTACCTGAGTCTACCGTGATTTTCTGCAATACCAAGGCCGAGGCGCAGGAGCTGGCTGATACGTTAGCTGATGACGGCTTTTCTGCCTTGGCGATTCATGGTGACTTGGAGCAGCATGAGCGAGACAAAACCTTGGTCTTGTTTGCCAATAAAAGCGCGGCCATTTTAGTCGCTACTGATGTGGCAGCACGTGGTTTGGATATTGACGACTTGGACTGCGTGATCAATTATCACGTTTCGCGCGATTCTGAAGTTCACGTGCACCGCATTGGACGAACAGGTCGAGCGGGTAGCAAGGGTTTGGCATTTTCGCTGTTTGCCGAAAAAGAGCTTTATAAAATGGCTCAGCTTGAAGACTATTTGGGTAAGGCGATCAAGCCCAGCCAGCTACCCTCTACGCATATACAAACCAAGCACTTTCCAAGGCCTTCAATGACCACGTTGCAAATTGAGGGTGGCAAAAAACAAAAAATCCGCCCAGGTGACATACTC
>JBPEWS010000041.1:0-3287 GCA_052032465.1 Pseudomonadales bacterium | reverse complement strand
GGGTAATGCGCGGTTAACACGCCCTCAAGCGGTGTATCAGGGTGAGCAATACACTGATATTCAGGATGATACAACTCGAATCCTGTTCGACCCAAGGCAGGCTCGCCGACACAGCGAATCCACTGGCCCATTTCAAACTGCGCTTGCTGGCTGGCATTAAAATGAAAAAAGCGTAATACCACCGTGCCCGTATCATCCTGCAAGAGCACCTGAAGACTGCGACGTCGACCAAAAACCACTTTTCGGTCCACCACCTGCCCCTGAAAAACACTGGCTTTGCCGGGTTCTATCAAAGCGAGCTTTACCAGTCGTGTGCGATCTTCATAGCGCAGCGGAAAATGCAGCAACAGATCGGCGACTTGCCGAAGCCCCAGCTTCTCAAGCTTTTCCATCACCTTCGGCCCCACCCCTTTTAGCGAAGTGAGCGGCGAGCTCGGCTGAAGTTGCGTATTTTTTTTCACTGGCTGAATTGATCCACCATAATTCCAGCTAGAATGTTGCTATACTTTTTATTATTTTTCAAAGTTTGGAGCAGAATTTGCGCATCGCTCAATTTGGCGCTGGCACACTTGGCCAACGCGTCCTAAACCAACTCAGTCATGACCAGCATCAAATTGATGTATATCGACAAAGCTCAGCACCTGCCAAAGGCGCTGAATATACCCAAGTCTGCGATGTCACCCAGCCTTTTGAGCTAAGCCGAGCGCCTTACGATGCTGCCGTTGTGATTCTGGCGCCCAACTCCTTATCTATCGATGACTATCAGCGAGTATACCGTGATGCCATCGGGCATATCATTGAGGCCCTATCGGGGCATAGCCCGAAACTAAAGCGTTTTGTCGTGGTATCAAGCACTCGCGTATTACCCAAACATAGCCCAGAGTGGCTTGATGAGGATAGCCAAACTCAGGCTTGGGACGAAAAAGCCGGCATGCTGATCGAGATGGAAAAGCGCGTCGAGCGCAGCCCGTTTCCCAGCAGCATTATCCGTCTGACGGGGCTTTACGGTGCGAGCGGACGGATGATCCGGCAAGCTAGCTCAATCAAACAACCCAGTGACTGGCCCACCTGTCGCTGGACCAACCGCATCCATATTGACGATGCCGCCAACTTAGTGGCCTTCGCCACGACGCATAGCGATGTCTCGGGCATTATTCACGGCGTTGATCAATGCTGCGTGACCAACCACGAAGTTATTCGTTATATCGCTGAACAAGAAGGTTTTGAGCTACCCAATATACCCGATGACCTAAGCCAAGCGCCTGTGGGTAAGCGCGTTCGCAGTCGCCACTTTCCAGAAAAGTGTCCGCTTGCTTACCCAAGTTATCGCGAAGGGTACGCAAAATAAACTGTTCATGTTTTGCCCAGCTCAGCGACCTTTGATATACTGAAATCACTCTCTGGGAAATTCGCGAGATGACGAAAGACCTCGAGCCGATGCTAACAAACCATGGGAACGAATATTATTCGCTATTGTGTAAGCTCGATTTAGTCGAGAAACCTACGGCGGGTTGCCGTTACCGCCTTGAACTTCAGGGTTCAAGGGCTTAGTCAACCGCGGTTTTCTGGAGATCCTTCTTAAAACATAACCCTTTTTATATAGCGCCCCATCATGGCCACGGATTTACACGCTTTGCGTCAAGCCATTAAAGCCAAACGTGCTCAACTTTCACTCGAGCAACAAGCCCATGCCGCTCAGAACCTAGCCAAACGCATATTGCAAGAAAAGTGCTTTCAGCAAGCCCAGCATATTGGTGTTTACTATCCATTTGCTGGCGAAATCAGCCTACTTAATTTAGTAGACCAATACCGAACACAAGACGCAAACAACCCAGCGCAAAAACAGTTTTATTTCCCGCTGATTGCAGCCGAGCAGATGGTCTTTGTTCGTGTCCACGCGGATAGCCAATGGCAAACAAACCGCTTTGGCATTTTAGAGCCTCGCTCAAACGAAGTTATCTCGGCCAAAGACTTGGATCTTGTGTTTTGCCCTTTGGTTGCCTTTGATCATCAGCATAACCGAATCGGCCAAGGCGGCGGTTATTATGACCGTTATTTCTCCTACAAAACCACCGAGCCGCAGGCCAAGCCTAAACTCATCGGTGTTGCTTATGATTTCCAAGCCGTCAATACCATTCAGCCTGAACCCTGGGATATTCCTATGGACGCTATCTTTTCAGAAGGTATTGACTAAGTCAGCGTTTAACATCACCACCTTATTCTTTAGATTTGATATTGACCTTGTAAATTTCTTTCTTAATATAAAGTCTTTTAAAAGGAAACAAGGATCTCAAAAATGAAAAAACTCTTAGCCACCCTTGCACTCGTTTCATCGAGCAGTCTTATTGCAACTCACGTTGCTGCCAATGAAATGCCTTCGGCAAACTATCCGTGGATCCAGCTGGAGCTTGGTGTAAAACAATTACAAGAAGAAGATGCTGAAGATATAGATACACAAGGTGCTGTTGGCATTAGTGGCGTTTATGTCCAGCCCGACTGGCCTGTGGGAATCTATGTTGGCATTTTAAGCAGTGCTTCGGAGGCGGAGTACCGCTTCTCTGATTTCTCATTACATGAAAAACTTGATATTTTTGAGCTCAATCTGGGTATCGCTAAATCCTTTGCGACGCAGTCTAACTTTAACCCTTATATTGCAGGTGGCCTAGCCATCGGCAACGGTGAATTATCGTATTGGATAAGTGACGACGAAAGCAACAAAGATGTTTTCACCATTGAAAGTGCCTACGGTTTTTGGGCTGGAGCAGGCGTTAATTATGTCTTTGGCTCTGGCTTTACCTTGGGTGGCCAAGCTCGTTACAGCATGATCAATTCAAGCTTTGAAGAGCCTGGTATTGATGATGATTTTGAAATTGGCGGTGTATCTATCTTGTTAAACCTTGGCTATACGTTTAACTAATCATTTAGACGCTTTTCATTCATATGATACGCAGTGCTGCAAGTACAGCAAGTGAAGTGAGTGCAGTAGTATTGGGTGGTACAGGAGCTATTGGCGCCTCATTGGTAACACAACTCAGTCACGATAAACGTATCCAGCGCATCCTTGTGGTCAGCCGACGTGAACTCGATCTGGCCACAACATTTCCTAAAGCGAACCTTAGCAATTTGCAATGTTTGGTCGTTGATTTCGCTCAGTTGTCGACGATGCTCTTCAAGCATCTCGATGCAGGCATGCTGGCTTTTAACGCCTTGGGCACCACACAAAAGCAAGCCGGAAGCAAATCGAGTTTTAAGATGATTGATCACGGTTATTCTTTGGCTTTTGCCAA
>JBPEWS010000040.1:0-5275 GCA_052032465.1 Pseudomonadales bacterium | reverse complement strand
CGATGGAGCGTATTGAGCAAATTGAGGGCATTACCTGCGTTAAGCCGAAAGGCGCGCTGTATATGTTCCCGAAGATTGATCGAAACATTTACCCCTATGAAAACGATACCCAATTAGTGCGTCAGCTGTTGGTGGAAGAAAAAATTCTTACCGTTCAGGGCTCGGGTTTTAATTTGAGCGATTCTCAACATATTCGCTTGGTTTTCCTGCCGAATGTGTATGACCTCAAGCACATTTTTGATCGTATAGAAGCCTTTTTTGCCCGTTTGCGAGCATGATTACCGCAAACAGCACGCAAGCTTCGGATAGCCATCGGTTTTGCATTGCGCCGATGATGAAATGGACGGATCGGCATTACCGCTATATGGCGCGTGTGATGTCAAAACGCCTGCGCCTATACACCGAAATGGTCACGGCACATGCGCTATTGCACAACCCCGATACAGCGCGCTTTTTGGACTTTAATGCCTGTGAGCATCCCGTTGCGCTTCAGCTTGGCGGCAGCGACCCCGATGCTTTAGCCCGAGCAGCGGAAATCGGCCAAAAATGGGGCTATGACGAGATCAACTTAAATTGCGGCTGCCCTAGCGAGCGTGTGCAATCAGGCGCTTTTGGCGCTTGCTTAATGGGCGAGCCTGAGCTCGTTGCTCGCTGCGTCTCGGCCATGATGTCGGCAGTGGATATTCCCATCACCGTAAAAAGCCGCATTGGTATCGATGAACAAGACAGCTACGCCTTTTTGCAACGCTTTACCGAGCAAGTGGCCAATACCGGCTGCAAGACATTGATTGTGCATGCGCGAAAGGCTTGGTTAAGTGGGCTTAGCCCTAAAGAAAACCGCGAAATCCCGCCATTGATGTATGATCGGGTGTATCAGCTCAAACAAGAGTTTCCTGAGCTTAATATCGTGATTAATGGCGGCATTCAAACGCTGAGTGATTGCCAAAAGCCATTGGAACATACCGATGGCGTGATGCTTGGGCGAAGCGTTTATCAAGACCCTTATATACTAAGCCAAGTGGATCAGCAGATTTACGGCGAAACAACGCCCGTTTTATCGCGAATGGAAGTTGCGCTTAAGCTTCGAGAATATATCGAAGCGCAGTTGGCGCAAGGACAACGTTTGCATAGTATGACGCGCCATTATTTGGGGCTATTTAATCAACAAAAAGGCGCTCGTCAGTGGCGACGCATTTTATCCGAAAAAGGTAACCTGCCTGATGCAGGTATCGTCGTTTTTAATGAGGCGCTTAGCGCTGTTAATGGAGAAAACTGAAGATGAACCAGCTTGAACAGCTCAAACAACAGTCAATTGTTGTCGCCGATACTGGCGATATTGATAGCATTCGCGCTTTTGCGCCACAAGATGCCACCACCAACCCTTCTTTGTTACTCAAAGCCGCGCAGAGTGAACGCTATCAAAGCTTGCTGGCTGAAGCCAAAAATATGGCCGCTGGGCAGTCGCTCAATACGGTTCAGGATATGTTCACCGCCTCGTTAGCGGAGCTGATTCTTGAAGCGATTCCGGGCTATCTTTCGGTCGAAGTGGATGCAAGGCTATCATTTGATACGAAAAAAACACTGGAGCGAACCGATGAGCTATTGGCGAATCTGCGCTCACGCGGCATCGACACCTCGCGAATTTTGATCAAAATCGCAGGAACATGGGAAGGTATTCAAGCGGCCAAAGTGCTTGAAGCTAAAGGCATTAAATGCAATGTCACGCTGTTGTTCAGCATGGCTCAGGTGATCGCTTGTAAACAAGCGCAGGCTTTTTTGATTTCGCCGTTTGTTGGCCGTATTTATGACTGGTTTAAAGCCGCTGGACAGGAGTTTACACCCAGCAGTGATCCGGGTGTGTTGTTTGTTGCCAGCGCTTATCACTACCTCAAGACGCAAGGCTCTGAGACCATCACGATGGCTGCTAGCTTCCGCCAAGCTTACCAAATTCTGGCACTAACAGGCTGTGACCGCCAAACCATCAGCCCTAATTTATTGGAAGAGCTTTCACAAAATGATGGCGCTATTACCACCAATATTAAGGATGTGGATGTTCCAAGCGACTTCCCAAGCAACTTAACTGAAAGCGAGTTCCGTTGGATGTTGTCGCAAGATGCGATGGCCGTTGAAAAGCTTCACGACGGCATTCGCCGCTTTGCTGCTGACCAAGAAACACTCGATACATTATTAGGAGCCTAAATGACTGTTCAGGAATTATTAGACCAACTGCATAGCTCGCCAGAGTCGGTGCATTTCAGCGAAGTGATTGCGCTGATCGACCAAGAATATCGCTTTGAACCTACGGCCTTTAAAAATGGCGATGTAGACAATGCGGCTGATCAAAACAATGGCTCATGCAAGATTTTGGCCTTTGGTAAGCGCCATAGTTTGAGCAAAGAGGCGACCTTGCACTGCTTTGGCGATTATTACCGCAAAGATGTGCTCGAAAACCCTGAGGGCCAAGACCACGCGAATATTCGTAATTTTATTCGTTATGGCTGGGATGGTGTGCAGTTTGATAAAGACCCATTTTTGCCGTTTAGAAGCCACTAAGCGCGCTTGCTAGCTACGCGCTAAAAGCATCAGCATCATATTGATTCACCAACAAAAAAGCCTAGGCACAAACACCTAGGCTTTTTTTATTTTATGATGAAAACGCCTCAGCGATTCATTATTTGAAGTGATGGAAAGCGTTTTGGAAAAGCTTCATCCACGGCGCATTTTCTAATGATCGCCACTCTTGCGGGATATAGCTTTGTTGAGCCACACGGAACACACGCTCTGGATGCGGCATCATGATCAGCACGCGGCCATCTTCATTACACAAGCCCGTAATCCCCTCAACCGAACCGTTCGGGTTCAGCGGATAGTGCTCTGCGATTTGCCCTTTGCCATCCACGTAGCGAAGCGCTATTTGGCCATTTTGCTGTAAAGCCTCACTATGAGAAGGATCCGCAAAAGAAACTCGGCCTTCGCCATGTGCCACGGCAATCGGCAGACGAGAGCCTTCCATTCCTTGCAGCATAATGGCTTTAGAGCGATCAATGCGTACTTGGCTGGTTCGAGCTTCAAAACGCTCGCTCAGGTTAGGTACAAAACGTGGCCAAAGATCAGCGCCCGGAATAATGGATTTCAGCTGAGATAGCATCTGACAGCCATTACAAACACCCAGCGCTAAGGTATTGTCACGCTCGAAAAACTCACTGAACATGGCTTTAACTTGCTCGTTAAACAGCACGGTTTTTGCCCAGCCACCACCAGCGCCCAGTACATCGCCGTAGGAGAAACCGCCACAGGCAACCAGCATTTGGAAATCGCTGAGGTTTTGGCGGCCTTCAATAAGGTCGCTAATATGCACATCCACACTGTTGAAACCCGCTCGATCAAATGCCGCTGCCATTTCAACTTGGCCATTTACGCCCTGTTCGCGGAACACTGCAATGCTTGGACGAGTTTTGCCAATCGCTGGAGCACCTTGAATTTCTTTTAGATCAAAGTTAATGCTCGGTTTGATCGCTGCACGCGACTCACCTAGTAGGCCATAGCCTTGCTCTGCGCAGTCTGCATTATCACGCAGCTTTTGCATTTCCGCGCTGGTTTTGCCCCAAATGCGGTGAAGCGCTAGTCGCGAAGCCTGGTATTGACCCTGTGCATGGTTGATGATGATCTCATCTCCCGCTACCGCCTCGCCCAGCGTTATTGTGCAGGCTTCAAGCCCTGCCTCTGCAATAAAGTGGCGCACTTTGGCTAATTGGCTCTGGCGCACTTGAATCACCCAGCCTAGCTCTTCGTTAAACAAGAACGGTAATACGGGTTGGCCTTCAGGCACTTGCAAGCTCAAGCCACAATTTGCAGCAAACGCCATTTCCAAGGCCGATACAATCGCTCCGCCATCGCTTCGGTCATGGCAGGCTAAGAGGAGTTGCTCGCGCACGAGGGTTTGCATTAAGCCAAAGGCTTTTTTCATTTGCTCGGCGTTATCAAGGTCTGGCGCTTCATTACCTGTTTGTTGATAAACCTGAGCCAGCACCGAGCCGCCTAGGCGGTCTTGACCACAGCCTAAATCAATCAGCAATAATGTATTGGCTTCGTCTTTCGGCAAATGCAGCTGCGGAGTGACGGTTTTGCGAATATCGTCCACTGCGGCAAAGCCCGATACGATCAATGACAATGGAGAAACCACTTGCTTTTCATTGTCATCAGTTGCTGAGTCATCTTGCCAAGCGGTACGCATGGATAGCGAGTCTTTACCCACAGGAATGGTCAGGCCTAGCGCTGGACACAGCTCTTCGCCGACGGCTTTAACCGTTTCAAACAAGGCTTGATCTTCATTTAGTGAGCCACAAGCTGCCATCCAGTTTGCCGACAAGGTGATTTTGTTAATCTTGCCAATATCCGTTGAGGCTAAGTTAGTTAACACTTCGCCAATGGCCATTCGCCCAGAAGCGGCTGGGTTAATTAACGCAAGCGGCGTGCGCTCACCCATCGCCATGGCCTCGCCTTTATAGCTATTAAAGCCCGCAGCGGTAACGGCATTATCAGCAACAGGTACCTGCCAAGGGCCTACCATCTGATCACGGTGAACCAAGCCAGTAATTGATCGGTCACCAATGGTGATCAAAAACTCTTTACTCGCAACGGTCGGCTGGCTAAGCACGCGCTCTATTGCCTCGTCTAAAACCATTGGCGCGAGGTCAATAGCGGGTAACTCAGGAGTTTGCGTCTCGAAACTGCGCTCCATTTTTGGCGGCTTACCAAATAATAAGCTCATCGGAATATCGACTGGCGGCTGGTTAAGCAAACGGTCAGTTACTCGCAAGTGATAGTCTTTGGTGGCCTCGCCCACAATAGCAAACGGGGCACGTTCGCGATCACAGATATCGTTAAACTGCGCCAAGCGCTCAGGCGCAATGGCTAAAACATAACGCTCCTGTGACTCATTCGACCAAATGGCCGCTGGAGACATTTGCTCTTCATCCGTTGGGATCTCGCGAAGCTCGATGATACCGCCCAGATCATGGTCACCCACCAGCTCAGGCAGCGCATTGGATAAACCGCCTGCACCAACATCATGGATCGATACAATAGGGCTGTCCTCACCGAGGCTCCAGCAGGTATCAATGACTTCTTGGCAACGACGCTCCATTTCTGGGTTTTCGCGTTGTACTGAGGCAAAATCAAGCTCAGCGTCACTTTGGCCGCTGTCCATACTCGACGCGGCGCCACCGCCAAGACCAATCAACATGGCCGGTCCACCTAAAACAATCAGCGGCAT
>JBPEWS010000004.1:0-7805 GCA_052032465.1 Pseudomonadales bacterium | reverse complement strand
CGAGTCGAACACTACGTTCCGCTATGGCGTATTTGGCAATCTAACCACGTGCTTGGCGCCACTGTTCCCAGAAGTAGAAAACAACAAATCCACTGAAGGGTATGTGTTGACCGACTTCTTTAACCCGCCATTCAATAATATTGATAATGCTTATATCCCACTGCCAATTGATGCTCTCACAGCTGTTGAGACTCGTGTCTACAACGCGGGTGGACGCAGTACCGAAGCAGAATCCTGTAAAAACTTGGATCAACGCTCGATCAGCCGTTATGTTGAAGACACCCTCTGCGATATTGGCGCAATTGAGCATCAGCCAACGCAGGCAACTAAGGATGTTTACGAATCGCTTGATCAAGGCGAGCAGTATTGCCTAGGCGTTTTGGGCAATGACGTGAATGACGGCAGCATTAACTTTGCTGATGAGGCCGATGTTCAAGCGCGTTTGCAAATCCTATCGGAGCCTGAGTTTGGTGGCTCGGTTGAGGTGATCACCGAATGCCCAGAAGGCGCCATTGCACAAGATGACTACCTTGAGCAAGATATTGATGGCAACGGCGTGGTTGATGCCGAAGAAGACGGCGTGCCACGTGTTGGCTTGCTTTACACACCACCAGATATTTTTGGTCAAGAATCTCTGGATTATATTATTGAGCTAGATGGCTCACCTGGCGTAAAACAAAGTGCTGAGGTAATTTTGAACATTACACCACCTGATAATAGCTTCCCGAACTACAGCCGCGGCGCGGTAACTGGCTTCGGTAGCTTTGATTTCTTTATGGCCTTTGGCTTAGCTGCACTTGCGGGCGTGATGCGCTTTCGTAAAGTCCTTGCGGGCTTGATGATTGCTGTAAGCTGCTTCATTAGCCAAGCCTTCGCTGCCGAAATTATTGTCGACACTTGCGAAGATCCAGGGCTAGATGATGCGGGCAATATTCCACAGGAAGCTTTAGATGATGAGTTCTGCTCATTGCGTGAAGCGCTCTACTCCTCACGAAACAATTCCGTCAACTTAGCTCAAGCCTGCGAAAGCGGTGAAGACACAGCACGTGATATTATCGTGCTGAAAACACTGATCGAAGAGGAAGACAGCGCATTTGAAGCCTGCGATGGTCAGCCTTATGCGATTAGCAGTGAGCTGGAATTATTCAGTCGTGCCACGATCGAATGTGAGGATTGGGATAGCAAATCTCAATCTGAGCTTTGCGTTATTCAACCAACCGAAGGCACCACGACGCGCCTACTTTCGATCAAAAACAATGCCAGCGCTTTAATTCGCGGTATTGAGTTCAAAAATGGTAATACCACGGCTGCAGGCGGTGCTATTTTCACTTTGGCGAACCTCACATTAAATAATGTTAGATTCACCAATAACCAAGCGGCTCAAGGCGGCGCTATCATGCTTCAAGGCGTTAACTCCAGTATTGAAGCCGTAAAAAGTGTCTTTATCGGCAACTCAGCGATCTCTGCTGAGCCTAGCGTTGAAGCTGCAGGTGGCGCAATTGCCTCAGCCGCGTTGAACGAACACCGCGTTTCCATTGCGGACTCTAGCTTTATCAACAATACCGTTGATGGTGGCTCAGGTGGCGCAATGCATCTAGCGGGCACTGATCAGCCGCTTGAGCTCAATAGTGTCACGTTTTACCAAAACCGTGCCTTACCCGTTGATACCCCGTCACAAGGTGGTGCACTTTATATCAGCAATTTCCCTGGCGATATCACATTCAATAACCTTACGTTTATTGCCAACGAGGCCGATGAGGGCGCTGGTGTTTACGGCTTGAATGAGGCAGACCGCAATAGCGAACTTAAAGTGTATAACTCTATTTTCGATAATGAAGGTATTAACTGCTCTGATGATGATCCAGCGTATAAGACATTAGAAGATCGCGTTTATTTTTATAACCGAGCAGATGATGACAGTTGTACACCGCTATTGTCGGAGGAAACGCCAACCATTACCTACAACGATTTATCCGAAGAGCAACAAAAAAGCGCCTCACAGAACGATCTCGTTGGTCTAAGTGATGGCTTGGTCTATCGTGAAGACTTAGCAATGCCTGTCTTGGTTCCTAACACCGATGTGTTGATCAACCAAAACAACGAAGTCAGCGCGATTTATGCCTGTACAGAAGCAGATCAGCTTGGCTTGAGTCGAGCAGCTGGTGGCGCTTGTGATATTGGCGCCGTTGAGAAGCAAGAGCTAACGGCAGTTGATGACTTCCCAGGCCAAGAGTTCTCTCCTGCGGTTTCATCAAATGTTTACATTAACCCTAGCAGCTGCCGTCAATTAGTCTTTGATAATGACCCAGACTTAGACATTAGCACAACACAATACTATGCAACGGGTCGCTCGGTAATCGTTGATGTACTTGGAAACGATATCGCTGATTTAGCAACGGGCATTAATACACCATCGGTCACACAGATTGATGGCGCGGTTGCTACAACCTATCAGATTGATGACCCAGCCTTGTACGATTTCTTAATCGCACCATCTGAGCAAGAGCGCTATAGCGAATCTCAGCTTGAAGAGTGTTTACAAGATCGTAAGGATAACTTCTCTGACTATGTATTATTGGTTGAGAATGACGATCGAATACTAGGTGTTCAAACGCTGACCTACTCAGTTGAAAGTGGCGATGGGTTAATTGAATCCACAGCAACTGTCACTGTGGATATCGATAATATCCCACCTCAAGCACGAGACGATGAAGTTCGTATTGCTGTGGGCACATTCAAAACTCGAATCGATTTAACCAGCAATGATACCGATGACGACTCAATTTCAGACATCATGATTGATGCTGAGCAATGTGCTAGATTCTATGATGAGCTGGATCAAGATAGTGATGTTGAAATTGAGAATAATGGCTTGGATAGAAACACCATTTATTTAAGAATCCAAGACCCTGTCGATCCTTTAAGCTTTATTTACTACGAGAAGGTTCGTATTGTAGATCCTCCAGTTTATGGAAGCATTGAGTTCGACCGTCAAACTTGTGAAGTGTTTTATATTACCGAAAATATCTTCCAAACAGCGAATGACTTCTTCACCTACGAGGTTGCTGACTATGAGGAAGACGAGTTTCTTAGCAATATGCGCCTCTCTAATACGGCTCGCGTAGATATTATTATGACAGGCCCAGGAACACAGGATCAGGTTAATCAGCTACCGAACTCACTGACAAAAAATGGTAGTTTTGACTGGTTCTTACTGCTTGGCTTAACGGGCTTACTGTTTTTACGACGTAAAAACCGCTAAACCTCCTTTCATAATCCCTTCAAAATCAACAGGCTAGCCATCGGCTAGCCTGTTCGTTTATAGTATCTGTTTATATTCTTAATAACCGCCATGCTCCCGATTGCCGACTGGCTCAGACAAGCCGCGCCCTATATCAATTCACATCGTGGTAAGACATTTGTCATTAAAATCAGTGGTGATGTTTTAGCTGATGCCACACTGTGGGAGTCAACGGCTTACGACATTGCTCTTCTACATAGCCTTGGAATCAAAGTGGTGCTCGTATTTGGTGCTCGCGAACAGATCAACCACGCGCTCAGTCTTGCCGGAATAGAAACTGCCTTCGACGGCATGAGCCGTATCACGCCACCCCAAGCCATGCCCGTTTTACAGCAAGTCGCTGGACAAATGCGCTTTGAAATCGAATCCATGTTTAGCCGTGGTACGCCAAGCTCACCGTTATATGGCGCGAGTGTTAAAACCTGCTCAGGAAACTTCATCATTGCCAAGCCCTCAGGTGTTATTAATGGCCATGACTACCAGCACACAGGCGAGGTGCGCCGAGTAGAAACCGATGCGATTCGGGCCATTATTCAAAACAATGCTATCGCACTCTTATCGCCAATAGGTGTTTCCATTACGGGCCAGTCGTATAACCTCAACGCTGAACAAGTGGCTGTTCAAGTCGCAGCGCAGCTACAGGCGCATAAGCTGATTTTTATCGGTAAGGGCATTCCTTTAAGCGATAATCAACAACAGCGTATTCGCGAATGCGATGCTGATGATCTGCGTCAGCAAACTCACCCCTCGATCTATATTCAAGCCGCTCAAGAGGCCTTAGCCCTTGGGATCGAGCGTGTTCATCTGGTTGATAGTCAAGAAAAGGGCGCACTGATCCAAGAACTCTTCACCCGTGATGGCAGCGGCACTCTGATCACCCAATCGCCTTATGAGCAAATTCGCAGCGCAACGATCGCAGATATTTCAGCGATCATTGCCCTAATCGAGCCACTAGAACAAAAAGGCATCTTGGTTAAGCGGGCACGTGAACAGCTTGAAAACGAAATCTATAATTTTTATGTAATGACACGCGACCAAGCGGTTATCGGCTGCGCCGCGCTATATCCGTTTGCCGAAGGACTCGCGGAAATCGCCTGCGTAGTGATTCATCCTAACTACCAAGCTCAAGACCGTGGTGAAACCCTGCTTGAGACACTGGAGCAAAAAGCACAGCAACAGGGTATTTCGACCTTATTTGTGCTCACCACACAAACCGAACATTGGTTTATTGAGCAAGGCTTCACACCAGCGCCGCTGGATCGCCTGCCAAAAACCAAGCAAATGCTATACAATTACGACCGCAATTCGAAAGTCTTAATTAAAACACTTTAAACGCTCAGTTTCTGGGAGACACTATGCCTGATTATCGTTCAAAAACCTCCACACATGGCCGCAATATGGCTGGCGCACGCGCATTATGGCGTGCCACTGGCATGAAAGACGATGATTTTTCAAAACCGATTATTGCCGTTGCTAACTCCTTCACCCAGTTTGTCCCTGGCCACGTCCATTTAAAAGACCTAGGCCAACTGGTGGCTCGTGAAATTGAGCAAGCTGGCGGCGTTGCTAAAGAATTCAACACCATTGCTGTCGATGACGGCATCGCTATGGGCCATGATGGCATGCTCTATAGCCTGCCTTCGCGTGAGATCATTGCCGATTCGGTTGAGTATATGGCTAATGCTCACTGCGCCGATGCGTTGGTTTGCATCTCCAACTGCGATAAAATTACTCCGGGCATGCTAATGGCCGCCATGCGCCTAAATATTCCTGTGGTTTTCGTCTCTGGCGGACCAATGGAAGCTGGTAAAACCGCTTTATCTGAACACAAGCTTGACCTAGTTGATGCCATGGTTATGGCCGCCGATGATGGCGTTGATGATGAAACAGTTGCCGCCGTAGAGCGCTCAGCTTGTCCAACTTGTGGCTCCTGTTCTGGCATGTTTACCGCAAACTCGATGAACTGCCTAACCGAGGCTTTAGGTTTATCACTACCAGGCAATGGCTCAACACTGGCTACACACGCTGATCGCGAACAGCTATTTTTACGCGCAGGACGCTTAATTGTTGACGTGGCTAAACGCTATTATGAGCAAGATGACGAGTCTGTTTTGCCGCGCTCAATCGCTAATAAAAAAGCCTTTGAAAACGCCATGAGCCTTGATATTGCTATGGGCGGCTCTACAAACACAGTATTGCACCTACTTGCTGCGGCCCAAGAAGGTAATATCGACTTCACCATGAATGACATTGATCGGTTATCACGCCAAGTGCCGTGCTTATCCAAGGTGGCTCCGGCAACGCCAAAATACCATATGGAAGACGTTCACCGAGCGGGCGGCGTTATGGGCTTATTGGGCGAGCTGGATCGAGCTGGCTTATTGCACAGCGACATTCCAATGGTGCATAGCCCAACTGTTAAAGACGCTCTCGCCAAATGGGACATCGTGCTCACTGACGATGAAGACGTAAAAACCTTCTTTAAAGCCGGACCAGCGGGCATTCCTACTCAGGTTGCTTTTAGCCAAGACACTCGTTGGCCAAGCCTTGATGATGACCGTGAAAACGGTTGTATCCGCAATAAAGCCAACGCCTATAGCCAAGACGGCGGGCTCGCTGTGCTTTATGGCAACTTAGCGCCTCGTGGCTGTATCGTAAAAACAGCAGGCGTTGATGAAAGCATTCTGGTCTTCACGGGCCGAGCTCGAGTATTTGAAAGCCAAGATGACTCCGTTCGCGCCATCTTGTCTGACCAAATTGTTGCCGGTGATGTCGTGATCATTCGTTACGAAGGCCCGCGCGGCGGTCCTGGCATGCAAGAAATGCTCTACCCAACGAGCTACTTAAAATCTAAAGGCCTCGGCAAAGAGTGTGCACTGATTACCGATGGCCGTTTCTCTGGCGGCACCTCAGGCTTGTCTATCGGCCACGTTTCACCAGAAGCGGCAGAGCAAGGCAATATCGCTTTGATCCAAGAGGGTGACACGATTCATATCGATATTCCAAATCGTCTGATTGAGGTTCAGATCAGCGATGAAGAACTTGCTGAGCGCCGTACCGATATGGAAAAACGTGGCTCATTGGCTTGGCAGCCAAGAGCTCTGCGTACGCGTCGTGTATCAAAAGCGCTAAAAGCTTATGGCATGATGGCTACGAGTGCCGATAAAGGCGCTGTTCGCAGCCTCGATTTCCTTACTCGAAAATAACCAACCTTGAAAAAAGATGGGCGGTGCGGACCAAAACGACCACTTGCCCATCTGAGCCATGACGATGAATGAACAAATTCTTGTAGCTCAATGTCCCGCGGCCAGCGGGATCATTGCAGCAGTTACCACGTTTTTAGCTGAGCATGGCGCGTATATCAGCGAGATGTCGCAGTTTGATGATCCTGAAAATGCGCGCTTTTTTATGCGTGCTCGCTTCCATTGGGAAAGTGCGGATACTAATCTCGACGAGATACAAACTGCCTTTGCTGATGTAGCCGAACCATTTGCTATGCAATGGGCGTTTCACCCTGCGAAACAAACCATGCGCGCTATGATCTTGGTTAGCCGCCATGATCACTGCCTAGCCGACTTGCTATACCGCTTAAAAAAGGGTGATCTTGCTATGGAGGTAACGGCTGTTGTCTCAAACCACCCTGACTTACAGCCTTTGGTTGAGCGTGAAGGCCTGCGCTTTATTCATTTGCCCGTAGAGAAACATAATAAACCCGAGCAAGAAGCTAAGCTGCTGGAGCTCATTAACGACACTGAAACTGAGGTTGTGATCCTAGCTCGTTATATGCAGATTTTGTCCAATGAATTATGCCAGCAACTATCGGGTAAAGTGATCAATATCCATCACTCATTTTTGCCGGGCTTTAAGGGCGCTAGGCCGTATTATCAAGCCTATGACCGTGGTGTTAAGCTCATCGGCGCGACTGCTCACTATGTTACCGCCGACTTGGACGAAGGGCCGATTATTGAACAAGCGGTTCAGCCCGTTGATCATACCTATACACCTGAAATGCTAACCGCCGTTGGACGTGACACAGAAACCGTCACCCTGTTTCGAGCCGTTAAACTGCATATCGAGCATCGAGTATTCCTCAATGGCAGCAAAACCGTGGTTTTTCGCTAAACAGGGGTTTAGTATGAGAAAGATACCGCCTCATTCGTAACAGCAAAATATCGATGAATAAAATGATAGGACTAAGCTTATTGATCGCTGGGCTCTTGATTGGCCCGGCCTATTACGCCTACCAGCTGTACTTCAGTGGCAAAGTGATCGCGCAATCGACGGTCTATTCAAATGGCCAGTGGCAAAGCCCGATGACGGTATCACTAACGCCAGCAATGAACACGGTCTCAATTCAGGCCAAGGCTCGGTTCAAACCGAAAATCGGTAAACAGCATCAAAACCACTATCTTGCGCAATGCATCAATGCTGATGGCCAAATCCTATGGCAAGAACGCTTCCAGCTTTCAGGGCTGCCAAAACAGGATCAAATGGTTAAAAACAA
>JBPEWS010000039.1:0-1895 GCA_052032465.1 Pseudomonadales bacterium | reverse complement strand
CAGAAATTATTCGCGAAAAAGCCATGAAGCAACTCGGTGATGAGCTGCCTTATGAGCTGACCATAGAAATCGAGCAGTTTGAGGAAGACCCAAAATGTCATACGATTCACGCGGCTATCTTAGTTGAGCGTGATGGCCAAAAAGGCATCGTGATTGGCAAACAAGGTCAGCGTTTAAAAGCCATTGGTACATCGGCGCGTAAAGACATGGAGCGCTTGTTCGACCAAAAAGTGATGCTCAAGCTGTGGGTTAAGGTGAAGTCGGGCTGGTCTGATGATGAGCGTTCGCTGAAATCCTTGGGTTATGATTAAGCAGGATATTGGTTATATCCTACACGCGCGAGCGTATCGAGAAACCAGCCAAATTGTCGATGTTTTAACGCAGCATCATGGCCGCCAGCAAATGGTGGTCAAAGGCATTCGTCAGAAAAAAGGCATGCAATCGGGATTGCAGCTGTTCCAATGTTATGAGCTTCAGTTTTCTGGCCGTAGTGAGCTCAAGCAGCTGCGCCAACAAGAAGCCATTAATGAACGTGTTCAACTGTCGCAACAGGCGCTTTTTTGCGGGTTTTATATCAACGAGCTAGTAACTCGCTTGGTGCCTGTGGATGATGCCAGCCAAGTTTTTGAGCATTATCAAGACTGCCTTTGTCAGCTACCCTCTCAAGCGCATGAACCGTTGTTACGCGCCTTTGAATTCCATTTATTGGATGATTTGGGCTATAGTTATGATTTTACAGCGGACATTTTTAGCCAGCCGATTTTGCCACAGTCTCATTATGAATTTGTTTTTGAGCAGGGCTTTCGTGCCTCAGCTGATCCTCGGGCCATGACGTTTTCTGGTGAGGTTTTGCAGGCATTTGAGCAACGAGATTTTTCAGTTTTTTTGGCACAGGCGAAGCGTTTTATACGTATGGCTTTGCATCCGTATTTGGGTGATAAACCGCTATTAAGCCGCCAATTTTTTCAAACCCAAAACCAATAAATGAGATTCAAACATGACAGAGAATAAAGTAGCCGATAGAAGCCTAACCGTCAGACGAAAATTGTTGGGTGTGAATATTGATCATATTGCGACCTTAAGACAGGCGCGCGGTATTAACTACCCAGACCCTGTTTACGGTGCCTTGATGGCTGAGCAAGCGGGCGCAGATGGCATTACCCTGCATTTGCGTGAAGACCGCCGGCATATTCAAGACAGCGATGTACGCTTAATGGCCGAGCAGCTTAAAACGCGAAGGAACCTAGAAATGGCTGTCACAGAAGAGATGCTGGCCATTGCAGAGTCTGTTCGTCCAGCACATTGTTGTCTTGTTCCTGAAAAGCGCGAAGAGCTGACCACCGAGGGCGGTCTGGATGTCGTAGGCCAGCAAGATAAAATCACCGATGCTGTTGCGCGTTTAAGTGCAGCTGGCATCGAGACCTCGCTATTTATTGACCCGAATGAGGCACAAATTGATGCGGCCGTGGCTTGTAAAGCACCTGTGATCGAGCTTCATACGGGACATTACGCGGAAACTCGAGGCCAAGAGCAACAAGCAGCCTTGCAGCAGATCCGTGAAGCGGCGCAGTACGCGGCAGATCGAGGCTTGATCGTCAACGCTGGACATGGTTTGCATTATCACAATGTGCAGGCCATCGCTGAAATCCCTGTGATCAATGAGCTTAATATTGGCCACAGCATTATTGCTCAGGCAGTATTTGTGGGACTGGAAAAAGCCGTGCGTGATATGAAACAGCTGATTATCAGCGCTTAAGCGTAGCGAACAAAGATGATCCACGGAGTAGGTGTTGATCTCGTCGATATCCCGCGACTGGCTGAGCGGCTCGACAAACAACCCAAGCTGATCAATAAGCTGCTATCGCAAACGGAGCAGCTTTATCTTCAAGGCAAGG
>JBPEWS010000038.1:0-2460 GCA_052032465.1 Pseudomonadales bacterium | reverse complement strand
CGCTAAGCTCATTGCTAATGCTTTGATAGCTTTCTTGAAGGCGTTTTGGGCCTGTTGTGGTATCAAAATAGCCGCTAAACAAAGGCGTTAGATCGCCAGCGGTGCTGTTGGCGTAGAGCAGCTTTTGAGCTTGCACGGAGCCACTGGAGTAAACCGCCAGTTGAAGACCCTGTTGGTGCCATTGCGATAGGGCTAGGCTGGCATCGGGGTAGATATGGCCTTTGAAGTCACCTTGCTCGTAGCCCGTTTTCCAGAGCATGCCTTGTAAGGTTTTGAGCGGGGTGAGCTTGAGGTCTTTTTTCATCCACTGCTGTAGTGCTTCGCTGATTTTGTCGAGGTTGTCGTTTTCGCAACCAGCGATTTTGGCGACTTCGATGAGCTGCTTTTCAACCTCGGGTTGCTCTGCATTATCGCGAACAAAGCGATCCATGTGGTTTTTGGCGTACGGGAAAAGCACATCGTGAACAAAGCGAATGTCGGTAGTGGTGCCTTCGATGTCGGTGAGCACAGCTCGGATCTGGTTAAAGCTTGGCATGGTTTGGCTCGCTGGGTGTTATCAGGTGTTAAGGGTGGTTAAGCAGCATTTCCTGCCAGTGGCAGGCGAAGAGAAACTCAAGACCTTCTAAGTGCCGCTTGGCTTGCGCAACGCTTGCGCCCCAAGTGTAAAGGCCGTGGCCGCGCACAAGAAGCCCTGGCTGGCTGATTTTTTGCCATTGGCTTTTGACTTGCTCGGCTAGGGCGTCGATGTCTTGGCTATTGTCGAAAATGGCGATCTGGATACTCGGCTCGTGGCTGCTATTACCGCTGAGCGCTTTTTGCATCTCATAGCCCTGCAAAGTGAGTTGCTCGGTTTTGATGGAGCGCGACAAAACGGTGCTATTGACGGAGTGGGTGTGCAAAACGCACTGGATACTCGGGTCGAGCTGGTATAGCGCATTATGCAAGGCCGCTTCAGCTGAGGGCGTTTGCGAAGGGTTGATTGCTTGAGTGGCTTGGTTGATTACCATGAAGTCGGCCATCGTGATGGCGCGTTTATCGCGGCCAGATTGAGTCACCAAGCGGTGCTGATCATCGAGGCGAATCGAGAAGTTGCCACCAGTGGCGGGGCACCAGTCTTTTTGGCCGATAAAGTCGATAGCGCTGATGAGCTGTTGGGCATTTTGGCGCTGTTGGGCGTTTAGCTTCATTGGTAGGCTTCCAGCTGTTTAAGTGCGCGCTTTGCGGCTGGGCGTTCGTACATGCGGTCACGGTGTTCGAGTAAATGCGCAGGAAGATCAAACTTAAACCGCTCGGCCCAGTGCGTGGTTTGTGCTAGCAAGATATCGCAAAGTGTGAAGCGTGGAATGCCGGCTTTTTCGAGGGCAAAAGTCTCGCCAGAATAAAGAGCATCCAGTGCGCCAAGCGCTTTATTGAACTCATAGGTGGCGGTGTTGAGCATGCCTTCAATGCGTTGTTCTTTGGGTAAAGCAAAACGGTGTTTGCCATTGCTCCATAAAGGCTGTTCTAACTCGGTCAGGATGAAGTCGCGCAGTTGCAGGTAGGCGCCATAGCCGCTCAGTGATTCTTGCGGGCTGACAAAGAGTTGGGCTTCGGGGGCGAGCTGGGCCACATAGTCCATGATGGCGGCGCTTTCAGTAAGCACAAAAGCTTCATGTACCAGTGTGGGCACTTTGCCTTGTGGGTTTAGGCGGCGGTAGTCTTCGCTGAGCGCACCATTTTCTTTGGGGCTGCCAAATTCGACGTGGGTATAGGTAAAGGGCAAGTCGGTTTCTTCAAGTGCCCAAAGCGTGCGAAATGAGCGTGAAAATCCAACGCCAAAAAGTGTCAACATGGGGCCGCTCCTGCGTCAAAAATATTTATTTTAGTGTAGAACTCGCTATTTGTGCACCCTGTTCATGGGCGTAATGCTTCGGCACAGTACATGGGCACTATAGGAGTCATTCGCGCTGGCGAAAATCACATGCCCGCTGCGCTTTTGTAGAGCATCCATAAAGCGATGGCGATCATCATCAGGTTTTCGGTCAGTGAAACCGCACCCAAAGGCACATTGGAGTTGCCGCCAACACAGGCGCATTTAAGCTCACGCTTGTCGATGTAGACAGCTTTGATAACCGATACAGCGCCAATGCTGCCGATAAAAAGCGCGATCGCGGCGACGGTATGCGTGTAAACGCCGGCGATCATGCCAATGCCCGCGAAGGTTTCTAAAAAAGGGTAGAGATATGCGTAGGGCACGTAGCGCTGCGCGAGTAAGTCATAGCCCAAAAACTGGTTGGTGAAGGTGAAGAGGTCACGCAGTTTTTGTATGCCTAGCGCGCACATGCTAAAGGCGATGAAGCTTTCGATGATCGTGACGATATTTAGTGCTTCAAACATAGCCCAGCTAAAGGCAATGGCCATCAGCAATGTCGTGGCGAAGATGGCAATGATGGGCTGGTAGCTCAGGCCGGTTTGTTTAAG
>JBPEWS010000037.1:0-7343 GCA_052032465.1 Pseudomonadales bacterium | reverse complement strand
GATGATTACGGCATTATTTTCCCTGAGGCGATCGCACCTTTTCAGGTGGTTATTATCCCTTCAAATATCAAAAAATCTGCCATTGAGCGTGAAGCGGCTGAAGCGCTCTATCAAGAGTTAACAGCGGCAGGCTTTGATGTGTTTTTTGATGATCGTGAAAAAGAACGTATTGGTGTGAAATTCAGCGATAGTGAATTGATGGGCATTCCGCATCGTTTTGTTTTGAACGAGAAACTCTTAGTCGAAGGCCAGGTCGAATATAAACACCGCGCCAAAAAAGACAAAGAAATTATCGACCGAGCACAATGTATCGACATTTTATCACGCACAAACTCGCCAGCTTAAACCGCGGCTGTTCACGGCTGCTTGGCCAGATAATGGCCATGCTGCTGCTTATGGTGGGTTTTATTGTGCCATTAGGTGCAGCTGAGCAACAGTTTAATGAGCAAGCGGTTTCACTACTGAAGCAGACCATTGCCGAAACTTCGAGCTTTGAAGATCGTTTTGATGCCGAAGTCTGGCTGACCGATATGAGCCATCGCTTGTCTCGTTTTGTCAAAGACGAGCCAACGCGCCTGCGCATTTTAAAAGCCGTTCATGCTGAAGCGATGCGATATGATCTTGAGCCTGAGTGGGTGCTTGCTGTTATGCAGGTAGAAAGTGCATTTGATCCTTATGCTTTATCAATTGTTGGCGCTCAGGGCTTAATGCAGGTGATGCCTTTTTGGCGTAAGGAAATGGGCAATGAGGAAGCCAACTTGATGCATATCGAAACCAATATTGGTTACGGCTGCGCTATCCTTAAAACCTATTTAAAGATTGAAAAAGGTCGGCTAGCTCCCGCGCTTGCCCGTTATAACGGAAGCTACGGAAAGTTTAAATACCCGAAAAAAGTCTTCAAGGCTCTGCGAAATTATTGGTATTAGAGTCTGAGGCGTTTTAGATTTTTAATGATGATCGAGGTGCCTAATGTCAAATACAACTAAAGCGAGTATAGCCACCTTCGGTGGTGGCTGTTTTTGGTGCGTTGAGGCGGTTTTTCAGCAGCTAAAGGGCGTTCAGCGCGTTATTTCTGGCTACATGGGTGGCGAGGCATCACAGGCGGATTACCGCTCGGTTTGTAGCGGCCTTACTGAGCATGTTGAGGTCATTCAAGTGCATTTTGATGAGCAAATCATCAGCTTTACGCAGTTGCTCGAGGTGTTTTTTGCGACTCATGATCCAACCACATTGAATCGACAGGGCAATGATATTGGGCCTCAATATCGCTCGGTTATTTTTTACCATGATGAGCAGCAAGCTGAAAAGGCCAAGCAGTTAATCGATCAATTACAGCCAGAGTTCAAGCAAGGCATCGTCACGGCTGTTGAGATGGCCCAGCCCTTTTATGAGGCCGAGGCGTATCACCAAAATTATTTCCAAGAAAACCCCAACCAGCCATATTGCGCGGTGATGATTCCACCTAAGTTAGCTAAGCTTAAAAAGTATTTCTCAGACGTTATTGATCACTAAGCTCGTTGCCAGCCCTTGAGCTAAGCTCTGCCAGTGCCCAGTCGATATGCTCAATCACCATTGGGTTGTCGATTTCTTGGCGCTTATTATTGAGCGCTTGAATAACCGCTGGTGTTGCCGATCCATTACCTAAACCTACGGCTAAATTTCGAAGCCAACCATGATAGCCAGTGCGTCGAATCGCAGAGCCTTCAGTGTTTTTTAGAAACTTTGCCTCTGACCATTCAAATAGGCTGAGTAAATCCACATTATCCAATTGGTGGCGCGGTTTAAAATCATCTTCTTGCGTACTTTTAGCATAACGATTCCAAGGGCAAACCAGTTGGCAATCATCGCAGCCAAACACGCGGTTACCTAATGCAGAGCGAAACTCAACAGGGATCGTCTGCTTGTTTTCAATGGTGAGGTAGGAGATGCAGCGCCGAGCGTCAAGCTGATAGGGCGCTACAATGGCGCGAGTCGGACATATTTCAATACAGGCCGAGCAACTGCCGCAATGTGCGCTGGTTGGCTCATCAATGGGTAAAGGCAGGTCGGTGAAAATTTCACCTAAAAAAAACCAAGAACCGGCCTGACGATTAATCAGCAGAGTATGTTTGCCGATCCAGCCTAGGCCTGATTTTTCTGCCAGGCCTTTTTCAAGCACCGGTGCACTGTCGGTAAAAACGCGATATTGGTGCTCAAGTTGGTTTTTGGCTAATTCAGACTGGATAGCCTGAGCGACATGCTTGAGTCGATTGCGAATGAGCTTATGATAATCACGCCCCAGCGCATAGCGAGAGATGTAAGCATGATCTTTATTTTGCAGCACCTCCTGTGGCAAGGTGTTTTCAGCGAGATAATTCATACGCAACGTGATGATGCGTTGGGTGCCCTCTTGTAACGCACTAGGATCGGCTCGCAATGCAGATCGGCTCGCCATATAGTCCATTGAGCCCTGAAACTTTTTTTCAAGCCAAGTGGTCAAATGCGCGTGGTGCTCACTGACATCCGTATCGGTAATGCCAACTTGGTCAAAACCATAGGACTGGCCCAGCCGTTTAATGGTTTGTGCAAGTTGTTTATAATAGTCTAGCGAATCGAGCATTGTGCTTAGGTCCAAAGTGTTAGGCTTTTTATCTTTTTATATTGTAGCCCCGCGAGCTGAGCAGTTTACCACAGAGTCGCAGTTGGCCCTATGCAGACATTGTTCGTCAGCCAGAAAAAGCCCCATCAGCCCATTTATTACGGAGTTGTTTTGAGTCAATCTAATCAGCAAGCCACTACGCCCAAGATCGCGATTTCTTTGTCTGATGAGCAGGCTACTGCGCTTTTGGCTAAGCGGTTTGCTAGCGCGTTTAACCAGTTGTCGGCGCATAGTCGCCAACCTTTGATTATCTATCTAAAAGGCCAGCTGGGTGCAGGAAAAACAACCTTTTCGCGCCACTTAATTCAGGCCCTAGGCCATAGCGGTTCGGTGAAAAGTCCAACCTACTCGCTAATGGAAGTTTATCATCTTGAAGGCGGCCAAGCGTCTGACAATCCAATTTCAGATATTTTGCATCTGGATTTATATCGCGTGGTTGATCCAGAAGAAGTTGAGTTTTTGGGACTTTATGATGAGCTTGAGCAGGCGCAATTATGTTTAATCGAATGGCCATCCAAAGCGCCCAGCGAGATCCCCAAGGCCGATATTATTTTACAACTAGAGCATGAGCAAAATGCCGACTTGGCGGAGCAGCGCCGCATGATCGTGGATGTTGCGCGCCCTGAGTATCTGGCAGCGCTAGACATCAGCGGATTGACGATCATTAATGAAAGCCAGAGCGAGGCCAACCCTTGCGAATAATAATTGCTGATACACTTTGCAAAAAAAGCGGGTGGCTGCATGTATTGCTGGCTGCTTTGATTAGCTGTTTATGTGTGCAAGCATCTTGGGCGGTGCAGCCAGTGAAGGTGGTGATTGACGCCGGTCATGGTGGTAAGGATTCGGGCGCCATTGGCCCTGCGGGTCATTATGAGAAAAATGCCGTGCTGGCGATTGCTTATCAATTGCAAAATGAGCTTAGTCGATTTGAAGGCATATCAGCGCAGCTGCTGCGAGCTGATGATCAGTTTATCGAGCTGGAGCAACGCTCTAAATTAGCGGCTCAGATGGGCGCCGATGTGTTGTTATCTATCCATGCGGATGCCCACCCAGATGAGCAATTAACGGGAGCAGCGGTTTTTGTCTTGTCTTCTGAGGAAGCGCCCAAGCAAGTCACTAAGCTTTTGCAAGAAGAGCCAGCTGCAATGGGTGATCAATCGGTGGCATTGCTTTTGGCCGATTTACAAGTGCAGGGCAATTTTGAGCAAAGCCGCCAGTTGGCTTCGGCGGTTTTTAAGTCGTTATCTAGCGTTACACCAATGAGTAGAGCCGCTGTGGAGCCGGCTCAATTTGCGGTGCTTAAACACCCAACGCCATTGTCGTTGCTGATTGAAACCGGTTTTATGTCCAATGCTGATGAAGAGCAGCGTTTAATTGACCCAGAGCATCAGCAAGCATTAGCCGCAGCGATTGCCAAAGGGGTTGATCAATTTCTTCGCGCACATCCGCCTGCGCACTCAGCTTATGCTGATCAGACAACGCGGGTGCGATACCGTGTGAAGTCGGGCGATACACTGACGTCGATTGCGAAACGCTGGCAGTTGTCCGTTGCCCAGCTTAAGCGACAAAATGGCTTGAGTGGTGATACCATTCATGTTGGACAGATACTAGAGATAGCGCCCCAATGACGGTGATCAAACAATTAGATACTCGATTAGCCAACCAAATTGCCGCAGGTGAGGTGGTAGAGCGCCCAGCCTCAATTGTTAAAGAGCTGGTTGAGAATGCGGTGGATGCGGGGGCAACGCAGGTAGATGTCGAAATTGAACGCGGCGGCATTAAGCGTATCGTTGTAAAAGATAATGGCTCGGGTATGGCTAAGGAAGATCTGCCGCTGGCTGTTAGTCGACATGCCACCAGCAAGATCGAGAACCTAGAAGACCTAGAAGCTATCGCTAGTTTGGGTTTTCGTGGTGAGGCGCTAGCGAGTATCAGCTCGGTTTCTCGACTGTTGATTAAAAGCGCGACGGATCATGGTGGCCAGGCACATAGTGTGTATTGCGAGGGCCGAGATATGGCGCCGCGAGTTCAGCCTTGTAGTCATACAAAAGGCACGCATATGGATGTGAAGGATCTGTTTTATAACACGCCAGCAAGGCGCAAGTTTCTGCGCACGGAAAACACCGAGTTTAAGCATATTGATGATGTGATCAAACGCATGGCCTTAAGCTTTTTTGGTGTCGGTTTTAGCCTTTCACATAACGGCCGCTCAGTTTATCAATTGCCGCCAGCTCAAACGCAGCAGCAAAAGCTGCGTCGAGTAGGCAAGATCTGTGGGCAGGCGTTTGCTGAACAGTCGATACCAGTTGAGTTTTCACGAGATGGGCTGACGATGTGGGGCTGGATGGCATTGCCGACATTTTCACGCAGCCAAGCAGATTTACAGTACTTTTTTGTCAATGGTCGGGCAGTAAAAGATAAAGTGGTCAATCATGCGGTTAAAAAAGCCTATCAAGACGTGCTTTATCATGGTCGTTATCCCGCCTATGTGTTGTTTTTGGACATTGATCCAAAGCAAGTGGATGTTAATGTGCATCCTACAAAGCATGAGATACGCTTTCGTGAGCAGCGCCAAGTGCATGGCTTTATTTTTCATGTTTTGCATCAAGCCATTCGTGATGTGCGTCCCGAGAAGCCAACCACGCAGTCTGAGTCGATGGTTGAGCCATTTTCAAGCTCAAATCCATCCGCGCAGGCTCCAGTACAACCTGAATTGAGCGCTTCCTCTGAGGGGGGATCCTCGTTTCACTGGGCTCAACAAGGTAGCTCACAGCGGCAGTTTCAAGCACAGGCTCAAGCACAAGTTCAGGAGAGAATGCAGCAGTATGGCGCGTTGATTGACGAGTCGGCCTTGCCGCAAAGTATCACGTCCTCAGTGGCAAGTTTTGGGCAGCTGGGTTCAAGTCAAACAATTACGGCTGGCGCTGGTGATTCAGAATTTTCAAAACCATTAGGTCAGGCGCTCGCGCAGCTGCAAGGGATTTATATCCTAGCGCAAAATGCCCAAGGCTTAGTGATTGTTGATATGCATGCCGCTCATGAGCGCATTATGTATGAGCGATTAAAATCTGCCTTTGACCAGCAGAGCTTGGCAAAGCAGCCCTTATTAGTGCCTCAGACTTTGGCATTAAGCGCCTCGGAGGCTGATTGCGCTGAACAAGTTGCCAAGATGCTGGCGGATTATGGTTTGGTTTATGAGCGACTGGCAGAAGAGGCGATCGTGATTCGAGAAGTGCCCGCATTGCTAAAGCAGGCGAACGTGGAACAGTTGTTTCGTGATGTATTAAGCGATGTGATGACTCATGGTGAAAGTGCACGAATTGAAGTAATGCGTAATGAGCTGTTTTCTACGATGGCGTGTCACGGAGCCGTTCGCGCTAATCGTCAATTAAGTCTTGCCGAGATGAATGCGCTATTACGTGATATGGAAGAAACCGAGCGAAGTGGGCAATGTAATCATGGTCGACCCACTTGGACGCAGCTAAGCCTAAAGCAATTAGACAGCTTGTTTATGCGAGGTCAATAACACCATGGTGGATCATCAACCAGGCGTTATTTTTGTTATGGGTTCAACGGCATCGGGTAAAACCGCGCTAGCTTGCAAGGCCTATGATACGCTGGATGTTGAGCTGATCAATGTTGATTCGGTTCAAGTGTATCAGGGCATGGATGTGGGTAGTGCAAAACTCAGTGAGCAAGAGCTGGCACAATATCCGCACCACCTGATTGATATTCGCAGGCCGAGCAAGGCGTATAATGCCTCGGCTTTTCGCGAGGACGCGCTCTCATTGATTAAAGCGATTCATCAGCGTGGTAAAACACCGCTTTTTGTGGGCGGTACGATGCTTTATTTTAAGGCGTTATTGGAGGGGGTTGCACAGCTGCCCGAAGCGGATGCCAGCGTGCGTAAAGCTTTGCTGGATGAGGCTGAAAAGCTAGGATGGCCGGCATTGCATCAACAGCTCGAGCAAATTGACCCGACCTCAGCCCAGCGAATTAAACCCAATGATGGCCAGCGGCTTCAGCGAGCCCTTGAAGTGTTTCGTCAGACAGGTAAGACATTGACCTCGTTTTTTCAGGCACAACAAGATCAGCGCTTGGATTATCCCTTGCTGCAAATCGGCTTGTCTCCGTTTTCTCGCCCGGTATTGCATGAGCGAATCAACGAGCGTTTTGATTTAATGATGCAAGCGGGTTTTTTAAATGAAGTTGAGCGCTTAAGAGCAGACCCAGAGAATCATCTTGATTTGCCTGCATTTCGATCGGCAGGGTATAAGCAGCTTTGGCAGCATTTAGACGGAGTTTATGATTTAACGCAGGCCGTTGAAAAATCCAAAGCAATTACCCGTCAATTAGCCAAGCGCCAGGTTACTTGGCTGAGGGGTTGGTCTAACGAGCTTCAGCTGATGGACACGGATCAGCCCATGCATCAAAAGCAGGCTTTGACCTTGATGAGTGACTTTGTTCATCAATAGCGAGCAGTTTCTCTGCTTAAAGCAAAACAATGTTCAAAAAAAGCCCCAGCAAGATTGCTCTTGCTAGGGCTCGGCTCTAATTACTTACTTGGAAAAAAGTATCAGAGTATTAGTCGGCTCTAATGAGCCTTGGCTTACGCCGTTTTTGCTTGATCAAGCTTCGCTTTAATCGCAGCAGGAAGCTGACGCTTCGACTTAATGCGTGGCAAAGCCATGTGAGCAGCCTGAGA
>JBPEWS010000036.1:0-2679 GCA_052032465.1 Pseudomonadales bacterium | reverse complement strand
ATCGAAGCACAAATGCACGGTGGCGGCCACGAACGCGGCATGCGCTCTGGCACCCTGCCTACCCATCAATGTGTGGGTATGGGCTTGGCATTTAAACTCGCTGTCGATGAAATGGACACCGAGCTGCCACGCATCAAAGCCTTGAGCGAGCGCCTTTGGAAAGGTGTTCAAGACCTTGAAGCCGTAACGGTTAATGGCTCTTTAACTCAGCGTATCCCGCACAATATGAATGTCAGCTTCGCCTATGTTGAAGGTGAATCACTCATGATGGCATTACGCGGCATGGCGGTTTCTTCTGGCTCTGCTTGTACATCGGCAAGCCTTGAGCCTTCATACGTATTGCGTGCGCTTGGCTTAGAAGACGAGCTAGCGCACAGCTCAATTCGTTTTTCTATTGGCCGCTTCACCACTGAACAAGACGTGGATGAAGCTGTCCAAGATATACATAAAGCCGTGAATAAGCTTCGTGAGCTTTCACCTTTATGGGATATGTACAAATCAGGTATCGACCTGAAAAGCGTCCAGTGGACAGCACACTAAATTAGTGAGGTAAGCATTATGGCATACAGTGATAAAGTAATTGACCATTACGAGAACCCAAGAAACGTAGGTTCATTCGAAGACGACGACAGCAGCGTAGGCACCGGCATGGTTGGCGCACCCGCTTGTGGTGACGTTATGCGCTTGCAACTTAAAGTTAAAGATGGCCGCATTGAAGATGCGCGATTCAAAACTTATGGTTGTGGCTCAGCGATCGCATCCAGCTCACTTGTCACCGAATGGGTGAAAGGCAAAACACTAGAAGAAGCAAGCTCCATCAAAAACATGGATATTGCTGAAGAGTTGGCTTTGCCACCTGTTAAAGTTCACTGCTCTGTTTTGGCTGAAGATGCCATCAAAGCAGCCATTGACGACTACACTAAGAAAAACAGTTAGTCAGATAACGCAATTTTCTAACGAAAACGATAAGAGACCACCATGGCAATTGCATTAACAGAGCGCGCAGCAGAGAAAGTTAGCGCCTACTTACAACACAGAGGCAAAGGTGAAGGCCTTCGCCTAGGCGTAAAAACTACCGGCTGTTCAGGCCTTGCCTATGTTTTGGAGTATGTTGATCAGCCTGAGGCCGAAGACACCGTCTTTGAAAGCCATGGGGTTAAGCTATTTGTCGACCCAAAAAGCCTCGTCTATATCGATGGCACACAGGTCGACTATAAGCACGAAGGCCTAAACGAAGGTTTCGCCTTCCAAAACCCTAATATTTCTGGGGAGTGCGGCTGCGGCGAGAGCTTCACGGTTTAAGTCATGCGCAATTATTTTGATGCGTTTGGCCTGCCAACGCAGTTTATGCTTGATCAAAACGAGCTCAAGCAAAAATATCTCACTTTGCAAAACATTCTTCACCCCGATCGCTATGCTCATGCCAGCGAACGGGAAAAACTTCTCGCCTTGCAAAAAAGTACCGAGCTGAATGACGCGTTCAATACACTAAAATCCGACCTTTCGCGCATGCTGCATTTACTCAATCTCTCAGGCGTTGAGATTGATGATGCAAAAACAACCCAAGACATGGATTTTTTAATGCAGCAGATGCAACTGCGCGAACAACTCGACTCAGCCAGCAACGCTGAAGCACTGAAAGCTCTGCAAGACAGCAACACCGCAAGCCTTGCTCAATTGGCCAAACAGTTTGATCAGGCCATGCAAAGCAATGAAACAGCGGTTGCCGTAAGCGCCTATCAGAAAGCTCTATTTTTCTCTAAACTTGGCCAGCAAATCACTGGAAAACTCAAAACAACGACATAATTTACTATGGCTTTATTGCAAATCTCCGAGCCGGGACAAAGCACCAACCCTCATGAACATCGTCTAGCCGTCGGCATTGACCTTGGTACAACGCATTCACTGGTTGCTGCTGTGCGAAGCGGCAAAGCCGAAGTACTTAGTGATTCAAAGGGGCGCGAAATCCTTCCCTCGGTGGTTTTTTACGGTGATGAGCAAACACTCGTTGGCGATGAAGCCAATGCCATGGCGCATGAGCAACCATGGAACACGATCGCCTCAGCTAAACGGTTGATCGGCCGAGGTCTTGAGGATATCCGCACCTTTGCCAACCAACTGCCGTATGACTTTGAAGTTAGCGAAGGCATGCCCAGAATCAACACCGCGCAAGGCCCGATCAGCCCGGTTCAAGTCAGCGCCAAAATTCTCGATACACTTCGCGAACGAGCTCAGCTATCGCTTGGTGGTGAGCTCGTCGGTGCAGTCATTACTGTACCGGCGTATTTTGATGATGCCCAAAGACAAGCAACCAAAGACGCAGCCCAGCTTGCAGGTTTGAACGTTTTGCGCCTACTAAACGAACCCACTGCCGCCGCTGTTGCTTATGGCTTAGACACGGGTGCAAACGGCGTACATGCGATTTATGACTTAGGTGGCGGTACCTTCGACATCTCCATTTTGCGCCTTAACAATGGTGTTTATGAGGTATTGGCAACAGGTGGCGACACGGCGTTAGGCGGCGATGATTTTGACCAACTTCTCGCCAACTGGCTATGGGAGCAGCTCGGCATGCCCGAACTCAACCCTAAACAAAGCCGTTTCTTGCTAAGCGAAGGCAAGGCGATTAAAGAGCAACTAAGCGCTCAGGAATCGGTTGCTGTTAATATCAACCAAAAA
>JBPEWS010000035.1:0-2380 GCA_052032465.1 Pseudomonadales bacterium | reverse complement strand
GCCAGCTGCGAGAAACCACAATGCTGCCCGATACACGCCGCCTTGTTCAGCTGCAAATCGATGATGCGCACAGCACGCATGAGCTACTCAATATGTTGCTCGGCAAAAAGCGCGCAAGTGACCGAAAAGCCTGGCTAGAAACCAAGGGTAATTTAGCAGAAGTATAGAAAAAACAAGTATTTGCTGAAACTCTTGCTGTTAAATGAGTGGGCTTTTGGTAAGATGCTGGGTTTTCCATTCTGAGGACAGATTATGACCGCACCCATTGCGATTATTATGGGCTCGACCAGCGATTGGCCGACTATGGAGTTTGCGGCCAATATGTTGGATGAGCTAAAGGTGGCGTATGACGTGGAAGTGGTGTCTGCGCACCGTACTCCGGATAAGTTGATTGCGTTTGCTCGTGGCGCTTGCGAAAACGGTTATAAAGTTATTATTGCTGGCGCAGGTGGCGCGGCGCATTTGCCAGGAATGGTGGCATCAAAAACGCATTTGCCAGTGCTGGGTGTGCCTGTTCAAAGCAAAGCGCTCAATGGTATGGATAGCTTGTTGTCGATTGTGCAAATGCCTAAAGGGGTTGCTGTTGGTACCTTGGCGATCGGTCAATCAGGTGCGGCCAATGCAGGTTTATTAGCGGCTCAGATTTTGGCCACAGCCGATGAAAGTTTGGCTGAGCGTATTCAGGCGTTCCAAAAAGCGCAGACTGAAAAAGTGTTGGCAACGCCAGATCCAAGAGCGCAATAACACGATGTTTGAAACAGCGACAAAAACTGTATGGGTGCTCGGTGCGGGGCAATTGGGTCGAATGATGCAGCATGCCGCTATGCCGCTTGCTATTGATGTTCGTCCGATTGATTTAAATGCTAAGCAGGCCGTTTCACCGAGTGCTGACGATGTCGTCACTGCGGAAATCGAGGCTTGGCCAGAAAACCCAGCTACAGAGTCGCTGTATACCCACCCTAATTTTGTCAATCGTGAGGTCTTTGGTCGTCTTGCTGATCGTTTAACGCAAAAGCAGTTGATTGATGAGTTAGATATTGCGACCTCGCCATGGATGAATATTACCGAACAAACCTCAAAAGCTCAGGTAATTGAGACCTTGGGTGAGCAGTGTCTGCTAAAGCAACGCCGTGGTGGCTATGATGGGCGCGGACAACTCTGGTTGAATAAGCCGCATGAGGCGCAAGAATATGCCCAATTCCAAGGACGAGCAATTGCTGAGCAAGTCATTCCTTTTGATGAGGAGGTGTCTTTGGTGGGCGCACGAGATCGAGAAGGTCGAATGGTGTTTTATCCGCTGACGCTCAATTTGCATGTGGACAGTATTTTAACGGCCTCGATTTCGCCTCTAGCGCGTTTGCAGCCATTGCAGGCTCAGGCAGAAACCATGCTGGGTAAGCTCATGACGGCCTTGGATTATGTCGGCGTGATGGCGATGGAGTGTTTTAGAATTGGCGATCGCTTACTCGTCAATGAGCTGGCGCCTAGGGTGCATAATAGTGGCCATTGGACACAGCGTGGCGCAAATGCGAGCCAGTTTGAGCAGCATATTCGTGCGGTGGCAGGTTTGCCGTTGGCTGACATTGAAGTGCCTGGAACCAATGTGATGATTAATCTTGTCGGCACTGAGCGCTCGATGGATTGGTATCAAGTGCCTGGAGCTGCGCCCTATTGGTATGGTAAGTCGGTGCGCGATGGTCGAAAAGTTGGTCATATTAATTTTACGCATCAAGATCAGACAGCTCTTGTTCACAGTTTTCAAAAATTATTGAAATCTCTGCCGAAACGTTATACAACCGTAATGGAATGGGTCATTAACGAAATTCAATCCTAAACGGGAGGCAGTATGGATTTAATCTCAGCTCGAGCGCGCTTTGAGGCCATACAAGACCGCATTTGCCAGGCATTAGGTGAGGCGGATAATCAATCATTTGCTACCGATCAGTGGACCAGTAAGCTGGGTGTCGGCAAAAGCCGTGTGACGGCTAATGGCGAGGTGCTGGAAAAAGGTGGCGTTATGTTTTCACATGTCAAAGGCGCTGCGCTGCCACCTGCAGCAACAGCTAAGCGCCCACAGCTGGCAGGCAAGCCATTTGAAGCGATGGGTGTATCTTTGGTGATTCATCCGCATAATCCTTATATCCCAACTTCACATGCCAATGTTCGTTTGTTTGTCGCAGACCCTGAGTCTGACCAGCCCACTTGGTGGGTCGGTGGTGGCTTTGATTTGACGCCTTATTACGGTTTTGATGAGGACTGTCAGCATTGGCACCAGAGCGCTAAAGACCTATGCGATGGTTTTGATGCCAAGCTTTATCCTGAATTTAAACGCTGGTGCGACGAGTATTTCTATCTAAAGCATCGCGACGAGCCCAGAGGC
>JBPEWS010000034.1:0-1959 GCA_052032465.1 Pseudomonadales bacterium | reverse complement strand
CTACGGTCAGGCAGTAGCTTTGGGAAGGCAAGCCACATAAAGGTGATACAGACTAATGCCACGGGAAGGCCAATCAAAGTGATATCAAACATGCCGAAGCCTTCGGAGCCCGTTAGCGCTTGATACTGGCCGTTAACCACGAGGTTGGTGCTGGTGCCGATCATGGTCAGCATACCACCAAAAATAGAGGCGTAACTGAGCGGAATCATCAGTTTTGAAGGGGCGATGCTAATGCGATTGCTCCACGCATGAATCGCAGGAATCATGGTGGCGACAACAGGAGTATTGTTGAGAAAGCCGCTGAGTAAAAATACGGGCCTTACGATGCGCATGATGGCAGTTCGAGTTGAGCTGGTATAACCCAAAATGCGCGAGGTTAGCATGTCGATAGCGCCCGAAGAATACATGCCGGCAGCAACAACAAATAAAGCGCCGATGGTGATTACGCCCGGGTTAGAAAAGCCGCTAAAGGCTTCGGGGCCAGTCAGAACGCCTGAAACGAGCAGAGTAGTCAGGCTTCCCATCAGGACAACAGAGGTGCGTATCTTGCTGAAAACCAGCAAGATGATGGTTGTAACGGTTACCGCCAAGGCGAACCAAGCCTGCCAATCCATAACGCACTCGATAAAAATTCTGCATTACAGTGTACTCGAAGCAATATAGTGATGAAAAGAATTAAAAAGATACGTTTTATGTCAATTTAATATATAAGGTTGTGTATTTATGACTAAATCGTAAGTTTGGTATGCTAGGCGCTGTTTTATCACTGAGAGTGATTATGTCAGCCTTTCCTATTGATTATATTGAACCCGTTTTTCGGCCGCCATCGGAGCATAATGCGCTCATTCTTCCGGTGACCAATGGCTGTTCGTGGAATCAGTGTACTTTTTGCGAAATGTACACGCAGCCGCAAAAGAAATTCCGCGCTCGTAAAGCCGAAACGGTTTTAGCAGAAATTCAGGCGGCCGGCCAGCAGGTTGAAGGGGTCGAAAAAGTCTTTTTAGCCGATGGGGATGCGATGATTTTGCCCACCCATCGTTTGGTTGAAATTTTGCAAGCACTGCAAAGTGCTTTCCCGGGCTTAAAGCGTGTTAGTGCGTATTGCCTGCCTCGCAACCTGAAAAGAAAAACATGGCAGGAGCTGCAAACGCTTCGTGAGTTGGGTCTAAAAATGCTTTATGTCGGCTGTGAGAGTGGTGATGACCAAGTGCTTGAGGCGGTAAATAAAGGCGAAACCTATCAAAGCCAGCTTGAGGCATTAGACAAAATTCATCGAGCGGGGATAAAAAGCTCGGTGATGATTTTGAATGGTCTAGGAGGCATTGCATTGAGCCAGCAGCATGCCGTGCAAAGCGCTAAATTAGTGAACGAGGCGCAGCCCAACTTTTTATCTACGTTGGTGGTGAGTTTCCCGTTAGGACAGGATCGGTTTTCTGAGCGTTATCAGGCTATTGTTGGCCAGCCGTATGCACTGCCAAACCAGCAGGCATTGTTTGAAGAAATTGAGTTGTTTTTGAGCCAAACCGACTTAAAGCAAACCATTTTTCGAAGTGACCATGCTTCTAATTATTTGGTACTTAAGGGCGTGCTGGGTAAGGATAAGCCGCGTCTTTTAGAGCAGGTTCGAACCGCAATTGAGCAGCCGGGGCGCATTGCACTTCGACAAGAGTGGCAGCGCGGCCTCTAAGACTTAGAGTCTGGACGATTCTAACAGAGGTTCGACCTGCGCCTTGGCCCGCGCCAACCAAGCTTCAGGAACAATAAAAAGACGGCCACATTCCCAGGGCTGCTCGGATCGAAAGCAAGCGACTTGAACCGGGCGCTCCAGCGGTGTTTGCTGGAGCTGCTCAATCAATTGTCTGTAAGTCAGGCGCTGGGTTGTATGATCAAGTGCGAGTTTTTCACTAAACCAATCGGTTTTGGCTAGAATTTGAAAGTCGAGTTCTACAGGGCATTTAA
>JBPEWS010000033.1:0-1554 GCA_052032465.1 Pseudomonadales bacterium | reverse complement strand
TTCAGCTGCGCGGCTCCTTGGACGAAAGCCTGACCGACAATAATTTATTTGTCGATCTTCAGTCGACCAAAAGCCTTGAGAACTCGATTTATTTTCGAAGCCAATTGCAGCGCTACCTTGGTCTTTATAATCTCACTGAGTCAAACGCTAGCAGCGAGCGTATCAAACTGCGCATCACCGAAATTGAGCGCGAAGACTTTGCCGCAACATTAAATATCAACCGCGAGATCACCGCACAGGAGTCTAGGCTTCGCGTATTTTTTGATGTGCTTAATGACGAGGGTAAATTGATTGAGTCTCGACAAGTATTTGATGAGCGCTATATCAGCCTTGATCCCAATAGCCCGGCAACATCCGAAGCGCAGACGCGCTTGATCTACAACGAAATGGCTCAGGCGGCCGCTCAAAAAGTCGTTGAATCTCTGCTCTCCTTCGCTCATGAAAAACCTTGACCAGCTACTCAATCAATCGAGCGTTTTACCCGTCTATCTGATCAGTGGTGAAGAGCCACTATTAGTCATTGAGGCTCAGGATCATGTCCGCTCTGTATGTCAAAAAGCAGGGTTTGAGGAGCGTAAAAAGCTCACCGTCGATAAGAAGTTTGATTGGAACAGCCTGACCGACGAAGCCATGAACCTGTCATTATTTGCCGATAAAAAGCTGATCGAGCTGAACCTGCAATCGGCTGCGGGTCGCGAAGGCAGTAAAGTCATCAGTGAATTTGTGAAAGCCAACCACCCTGACCTATGCCTAATGATTCACGCACCCAAGCTGGACCGCAATCAAGAAAAAGCCGCTTGGGTAAAAGCCATTGAGCAGCATGGTCTTGCCATTAAAATTTGGCCGATCAAGCCGCAACAAATGCATCAATGGGTGGCTCAGCGTGCGCGCCAAATGCAATTAATGATCCAAGAAGATGGTCTGCAAGCCATTGCAAGCTACTGCGAAGGTAATTTGCTCTCGGCCAAGCAAGTATTGCAAAAGCTGCAAATAGCCGAGCAGGATCAGCCATTCAGTGTGGATGAGGTCATGCAGTTTCTGACCAATGATGCTCGTTACAACCCCTACGAGCTTTTTAATAGCGCCTTGAACAAACCCGCTCAGGCTCAACGTATGCTCAAAAACTTTCGTCTCGAAGGTGTTCAGCCATACCCGATTTTGTGGAGCTTGATCAATGAACTAAAACCGCTGGTTCACATTAAAACGCAGATGCAGCGAGGCCAGTCCTTTCATGAAGCCTCGGCGAGTTTGCGGCTTTGGCCCAGTCGAAAAAACATGCTAGAAACCGCCATCCATACCTACTCACTTCGCCAGCTGAATGCTTTGATGCGCCGCGCTGAGAAAATGGATGCCACCGTGAAAGGTGCTTTTCCTGATGATATTTGGCGTCAGTTGAGTGAATGGGTGTTATTACTCGGCCGCCACCGCATTCCTAAACGCTAACTCGATATAAGTGATCTAAACGCTCAACCACTAAATCAAAATCATCTTTTTTCGCCGAGATGATTAAGCGCTCACCGTGCACAGGGTGCATCAACTCGAGCTGCTGCGCTT
>JBPEWS010000032.1:0-1848 GCA_052032465.1 Pseudomonadales bacterium | reverse complement strand
GGCATAAGACTGAGCGCGGTAAGTTTGCTGATAGAGCTCATTATGGCGATGTCGATTAATCAATTGGTTGGCAATGGCATCCCCAAGTGCGCCGATGCCTATCTGCAGTGTTCCACCATCTTTTACCAACGTGCTGGCATGAAAGCCAATGGCATGATCCACTAATTTGACTGGGTTATTGGGTGTGCAAAACAAGCGCGTATCATGACGGGAATCATCGATCAAATAGTCAAACAGACCCGCTCGCACCATCGCATCATTTTCCATAAACGGCAGTTGATGGTGCACCTGTCCGATCGCAAGCGGATTCGGATAATCAGCATCTTTAGCCAGCAGATCCATTAAATCCAAGGTAATCTCTGGATTACAGCTTAAGCTATATTCTCGCTCGCCTTGATCATTGACACGCGTGGCCAGCAATTGCGCCACCACATTGATACCAAGGCTCAGCAAATCTCTAGGAACATGGGTGTAATTAGTCGAAATATATTGCTGCTGAGCTTTTTTATTACCCAAACGCGAGCCCGGCTGGAAAAAGAATTCTTTTACTATGATATGCTCGGGCAACTCAGAACGGCTCAGATCACGAACATAATCCAGCTCTTCATAATCATCAAATAAACGGTCAATAATTGGCTGACCTAAACGCTGCTCAAAACCTGCTTTAAGACGTGGTTTTGTGAGCGACAAGGCCGTAATGATCGTAAGTTTAAGCGAAGGCTCGGCTTTTACTCGTCGGTATAATGCATTAACAAACTGATTGGGCTTACCGAGCCCCAGCGGAATGCCGAGAACAATATTACCTTGAGTATGAGCAATAACTGAATCAATGATTTGATCCATCGAAGGGGATTGACCAGAAGAGTTAGTGGCCAATTGAGCTGTTGAGTTCATAGCTTTCCTAGAGTTAAGATAGGCCTAAGTTTGTCCTTAGGCCTAATATTTTAACAGGAAAGTCGCTTACTTAAAGGTGGAAACGCAATCCAGCAAAAACACCATCAATTTGAAGATCGAGGTTATAGCCTTCAAAATCTTCGGCATCGAAGCTCAACATGCGATAACCTGCTTCAAGGCCAAGCCCCAAAGACGATTCATAGCCAATTTTCGCTTCTGCATCGATAAAGCTTTTATCGTCATAACTGATGCCCTGAGCCTGAGCACGGACATAAACCCCTGAAAGCGGCAAATCAACACCCACGCGCGCAAAACCCATCGGAACCACACCTGAAAGATCCACCTCTTCCTCTTGCCCGCCTGTTTGCGCCATCATGCTGCCTGAGAAATCAAACGCTCTTGCTGTTGCACCTAAGTCAAACGAGGCAACATTATCCAATAGCTCCCAGTATAAGGTCGCATCCATAAAGCTGAATTCAAAATCAGTCACAACCGTATCTGCAACCGTAAACGCCGTATCGCCAAACACATAAGAGCGATCCAACTGGTTTTCACCTTCCATCGTAACGTCGGTGTAGCTCAAACGTAAATCAGGAACAAAAGGTGTAATCGACAACACATCTTCAAGCTCTGCATAGACGAAGAAGTTGGTCGAATCTTCAATATCCAGATCATCTTCCAAATCCACTTCATCGCCATCGGCTTGAACATAGCCTGAAGCTGAAGTTTGCCACGCCGAACCGCCGATATAAAAATCAGGGAGTAAATCTGCTTGCGCCGCTCCAGTCATTGATGCCAAAGCCAAAACCATCCACTTTTTCATGCTGTCTTCCTCTGTGTTAATTATAAATAACGGATAAAAAACGATGCAGGGAGCTGCCCTAAATCGTTCTCAGATAACTTCACCATCGGCTCGATACCGACAGAATCAATATTATGCCCTTTAGGGGAATA
>JBPEWS010000031.1:0-2930 GCA_052032465.1 Pseudomonadales bacterium | reverse complement strand
CGTTGGCCGCTTAAAGCCACCTCCTCACTGGAAATGGAGCCATTGGCATTGCTCAGGTCATTCATCGTATGCTGCATGTAGCGCAGCCCAATCATCCACTCACCTGCTTTATGGCGGTGGTCGCCCATTACGCCAATCGGCGCATGGTCAATCGCGTGGATTTTTTGATGCGCTTCTTCATGCGCATGCGTCAAAGTGGTGGCGAGCAAAAGTGCTGCCACAGTCGAAATAAACTGTTTCATTGTGTCTCTCTTAAATTAAAAAATAGGAAGTTGGGTTCTAAGAGAGGGAACTCGGCGGAGCTCTTGTAAGCGGTTGTTGAAAACGGCGAGCGAGAAGATCTAAAGTAAATGCCTTTGATGTGGCTTCGATCACATCGAGCCTTACCCAAGTCCAAACGTTGTTAAGCGGCGTTAAACCTGCCGGCAAAACAGAGCTTAGCTCACAGCTTTCGCTTTTTGCCTGATGGTGCTCATGACCTGGCATTGAGTTATTTTGAGCATGCTTAGCCTGTTGAGTGTGCTGACTATGCTGGTGATGATGCTGGTCGTGGTGAGCGTGCTCAGCTGCGTCCTGCACATGATGGCTTGGATGTGGTTTATGACTGTTTTGATTAAGCGCATGCATTGAGTGCTGCTCATGGCCATGATGAGTCGATGAGCCTGCATGATCAGGCGTTAACGTGTCTGAACGATGGTGCTCAAACGGCTGGGTTCTGGGTTGAGCAAGCGCCAGTAAGGCCGCCGATGAAGGCGTTCCAGGACAAAGCTGAAATATCGAGTCGCCACTGGCCAGCATCACACCCGTAGGCTGAACCCCTTTTGCAACCAACAAGCCCAGCAAGGCAAGCCAAGCTAAGATAGTTTTTAGGTGTTGCGAGCGACTCATCATTTATTTGGCGTGATCAGTCCTTATTGCTTTTGGGTTGGCCCGCTGGTGGAAAATGAGCAATGGTTCCGCCGCCTTTGAAATCAGAGATCTTGCTTGGCCCAACTTTATTCACTTCGTCAATTCGAATAATGGAGTGCATCGGAATATAGCTTCGCTCGACATTGGCAAACTCGTTTTTTAATCGCTCCTCGCTAGGATCAACCAAGACTTTCGTCTTCTCATTAAAAATGAGCGATTCGATTTCAATAAATCCATACATTTCGCTTTGATAGACATTTTTAGCGAATAGCTCGAACACCTGTCCATTGTTCAAAAACTTAATGCAATAAATTGGCTCTGCCATAACCCATATTTCTGGAAAAAAGGGCAAGCATAGTAGCAATTAACTCATTGGATTTAAAGCTTATTTCGCGCTGTAGCGCGGCCATATTGAGGCGTTTAAATAATGCCTCGACCACGCACGCGCTTAGTCGGTGAGAAATGGTGCATCAAGGCCGCTGAGACATGCAAAAATACCAGTGCATATAAAGCATAAGAAAAGTACGTATGCATATAGCCCGTAATGGTATGCACTGTTTTTTTCGCCTCAGCGCCAAGTTCCATCACATAGCTGATTCTCGGCCATTCAAACAGGCCAAATAGATTCATCGGAATTTCAGGCGCCGCGATCCACGCTGAATCATGCACCCAGCCAGAGATCGGCAGCATTAGCATTAAAAAATACAACATCGCATGGGTGGCTTTCGCCAAAAACTTTTCAAGCACATTTTGCTTAATGGGATACGCAGGTGGCTGATGGGTAAATCGCCATAATAAACGCAGCAACGCAAAGCCCAGCAAAGTGATGCCCAGAGATTTGTGCGTATCAATGGCTAGGCGAATGTGCGCATCAGGGATATATTCAAAAACCCAGGCAAGGATCACATTGGCAATGATCCCTATCGCCACAATCCAGTGAAGAACAATCGCTGTTGTGGTGTAGCGTGTTGATGGCTTAACATTTTCCATGTAATAACTCCCATAGCAATCACACTACCCTACGTAAAAGCGCCTCAATTGTCTACGATATCTGCCCGTATGGGTTGCCATTTCGCTGAGCGATCGCCAATCATGCTCCAACCCACCAAGGCCGAGAATTGGCGTAAAGGTTGAAACAATAGCGGGGCCAGCAAAACACAACCTGTCATTTGCGCCCACAGTTTCAAGCTTATCGGCTGGCGAATCCAACGCAGATATTTGCGCAGCGCCCAAATGTGATACAAATAGTCGATCACTAATTTAGCGGCAATAGCCCATAAAATAACTGCTGAAACGTGATGACTGCTAAGCAATAAACCGGCTAATACCAATAAAGCGAGCAAACCATAAATGGGCTGTAGAGTATCAATGGTCTTGATGGGCATCATAAACCGACCAACACTTTGATACTGCCCTTGAGCAATCATATGTCGATATTGGTGGTGCGTTCGAAGAAATCCCGCGAACCAACGTTTTCTTTGCTGAATAAATGCTGAAACTGTCGCCGGTGCATCCGTACTCCCCTGCGCCGCGGCCAATGTAGCCACCTGCCAGTTAAGGCCATGCTGACTTGAATATTCATGCAGGCGATGGGTTAGCTCATAGTCTTCGACGAGGCTATTCGCATCAAAGCCGCCCACCTGCTTTAAGGCGTCGGTTCGATAAGCCGCAAAAGCACCAGAGACGAGTAATAATGCATTGGTTTGCCCCCAAGCCGCCCGTGATAAATAAGAAAGCGCATATTCAAAAAACTGAAACGCATTCAATAACCGCGCAAACCCGCGACCTTTTGCCTTTGGCGTTAACACACCGCCCGCAGCAACTAAATCACGATCAGCCGAAAAGGCCTGCACAAACGCCGCTATTGCCTCAGGCGCTAACAAAGTGTCGGCATCCACAGTCATGGTAATATCGGCTTCAACTTGCTTAAGCGCTAAATTCAACGACGAGGCTTTTCCGCTATTGGGCTTTTTCAACAAAAAAACATTCGCCTCGCGTTGCGACTGCAGTAAAGCTTGTGG
>JBPEWS010000030.1:0-2093 GCA_052032465.1 Pseudomonadales bacterium | reverse complement strand
GGCGTGTCGACAACCCTGAGGCATCGCTTGCGATTAAACTCAAATACCCGCTATATCAGCAAGTGATCTGCATTTCACAGGGCATCGCGGATGTGCTGATCAGCCAAGGTGTGCCAAAAGAAAAAATCAATGTCGTGCACAGCTCCATTCCTACAGCGTTTTATCAAAACCCTAAATCTCGCGAGGAGTTTAACCAAACCTTTTCTGTAAGTAATGATGAAATAGTTATCGCCGTTGTTGCTCAGTTAATTCAACGCAAAGGCCATCATTATTTACTGAATATCTTACCCGAAATCCTCAAAACACAGCCTAATGTTAAAGTCTTGTTTTTCGGCAAAGGCCCAACCAAAGATGCCTTGCAAGCTAGCATTAAGGAACAAGGCCTAGAGCGCATCGTTCAGCTCGCTGGCTTTCGTGATGATCTGCAAGACTGGTTTGGCTGCTTTGATTTGCTGGTTCATCCAGCCGAAGCTGAAGGGCTTGGCGTCTCCTTATTACAAACAGGCGCGGCAAAAACTCCGATCATTGCCACGGCGGTGGGCGGCATTCCTGAAATCATCATTGATCAACATACTGGCTGGCTGATCCCTCCCAAAGACGAAACAGCGCTTCAGGCAGCGATACTTGATGCACTGGCCTCTGACCAGAAACGTGAAAAACTAGCCAGCCACCTGCAAAAACACGTAGAATCACATTTTTCCGTGCCCGCTATGATTGAGGGCAACTTACGCGTTTATCAAAGCATCTTATCATCATGAGCCAAAACCTCCCTGACTTCTCAAATTTATCGATCTGCGTGATCGGCGACATCATGCTGGACGAATACCTGCACGGTGCAACTCAGCGAATTTCTCCTGAAGCGCCCGTCCCTGTGGTTCTCAAAAGCGCCCAAAACCACTGCCTAGGTGGCGCGGCTAATGTGGCCAATAACCTAGCCAAACTCGGTGTAAAAGCCAGCCTCGCTGGTATTTTAGGTGAGGATGAAGCCGGTGAAACGATTCGCCAGACATTAAAAGCTCAGGGAATTAACGATCACTGCCTCTACCACGGTGAAGCTCAAACCATTCATAAACTGCGTATCATGAGTCGCAGCCAACAATTATTGCGCATTGATAAAGAGCAACCCTTTTCAAGCCAATTAAGCGATCAGCTCATAAGCCAGCTCATGGGCCAGTTAGAAAATTTTGACGCCATTATTTTATCAGACTACGCCAAAGGCACCCTTCAAAAACTCAGCACGCTCATTAGCACCGCAAGCGCCAAGGGCATTCCAGTCATCGTTGATCCCAAGGGCCAAGACTTTACTAAATACACAGGCGCTTCGGCAATTACCCCGAACCTTTCAGAATTTGAAGCAATCCAAGGTAAAAGCGCTGATAACGAAACATTCAACCAAAAAGCTCAAGCGCTCAAGTCTGAGCTAAAGCTGGATGCGCTGATCGTCACGCTCAGTGAAAAAGGCGTCGCTCTGTTTGAAAGCGACCACGACCCAATGACCATCCCTACTCAAGCGCGCGAAGTCTATGATGTGACGGGTGCAGGTGATACCGTCATTGCTGTTATTAGCGCCTCGCTAGCGGCCGGTTTGCGCTATCCGCAGGCTGTCAAATTAGGGAATATTGCCGCTGGCATTGTGGTGGGCAAATTAGGTACAGCCTATGTCACGCCCGACGAATTACAAAAGGCGTTAGAAAACCGTCCTGAAACGGGTATTTTCCAAAATGCCGAAAGCCTGATTCAGGCGCTCAAACCGCTTCGTGCTGCCGGCGAAAAAATTGTGATGACCAACGGCTGTTTTGACCTGCTTCATCCAGGACATATTCGCTACCTCAAAGAAGCAGCCGAACTTGGCGATCGACTCATTGTTGCCGTCAACTCTGACGAGTCAGTTAAACGACTCAAAGGCCCACAGCGCCCAATCAATACGCTTCAAGACCGTATGACCATGCTTTATGCACTCAAAGGCATCGACTTTGTTTTGCCCTTTGAGCAAGATACGCCTCAACAATTAATCGCTGCTATTTTGCCCGATGTATTAGTCAAAGGAGGCGACTATATCGCTGAGGAGATCGTCGGTTATCAAGAAGTGACAG
>JBPEWS010000003.1:0-2075 GCA_052032465.1 Pseudomonadales bacterium | reverse complement strand
AACCCCTGCCAGTGCTAGCGCGACTAGCGGTAATTGGTTTGGGTATCGGGCTTCTTTTGGCCCCAGTTTGGGTTTCAGATGCAGCCGGTGGTTATCAGGATTATTGGTCTCCTGCTTGGATTCCCGCTTTGTTTGAGAATATCTTTGTTCGCGAAGCGACAGGCTTAGGTGAGCGCGCTTTGATGAACTTATTGATGGGCGGCGGCGCTGGCCTAGTTATCGCCGTGGGGCTTGGCGTTGTCTACCGACAGGTGGTTCAACAAGCACGATAAAAATGAAAAGAAAATTATGCAAATGTCGTTAAAGTGTCCTTAGGTGAGGTAAATTGTAAATAAACTTCCTGAGTCGTGTTTAATTTTTATGCTATTCCTGTAAGATGTTTTCGGAATTTATTTAGGTGAAAAGTTGATGAAAGGAATAGTGCTTGCAGGCGGTAGTGGTACCCGCCTTTATCCTTTGACGATGGCAATGAGTAAACAGATGATGCCTGTTTATGACAAGCCCATGATTTATTATCCGATTTCTACGCTGATGCTTGCTGGAATTCGCGACATTTTGATTATTTCGACTCCAAGAGATCTTCCCACTTATCAAAACTTGCTGGGTGATGGCAGCCAGTGGGGTGTGTCCTTTTCTTACTTAATTCAAGATAAACCTAACGGCCTAGCTGAAGCCTTTATTTTGGGTGAATCGTTTATCGGCGATGACGCTGTTGCTTTAGTTTTGGGCGATAACTTGTTTTACGGTCATGACCTTCAAGAAAAACTCAAAGGTTGTGCTTCAATTGGTAAGGGCGCAAAAATTTGGGGCTACCACGTGTCTAACCCGACAGCTTACGGCGTAGTGGAATTTGATGAGCAGGATCGAGTTGTCTCGATCGAAGAAAAGCCAGCAACGCCAAAGTCTAATTATGCCGTACCTGGGATCTACTTTTACGATAATGATGTAGTTGAGATTGCTAAAAACATTAAACCCTCGCCTCGTGGTGAGTTGGAAATTACCGACGTTAACAAGGTGTACTTAGAGTGTGGCGATCTGTTTGTTGAGCAGTTGGGTCGTGGTTATGCTTGGTTTGATACGGGAACAATTGATGATCTTTCTGATGCGGTGAATTATGTTCGCGCTTTGGAGCTTCGACAGGGTTTGAAGATCTGCTGCCCAGAGGAAATTGCCTTTACGTCAGGTTGGATTTCAGAGTCGCAGTTGCAGGAATTGGCGCAACCTTTGCTTAAGAGCGGTTACGGTCGTTACTTGTTGAATTTACTCTAAATAAGATTATGAATTATATCCAAACTGCCATCCCTGATGTCTATCTGCTTGAGCCAAAGGTTTTTGGTGATGAGCGCGGTTTTTTTATGGAAACGTTTCGCCAGTCTGACTTCGAACGTGAAGTCGGTGCTTTTGAGTTTGTCCAAGAAAACCATAGCCAGTCTCGACAAGGCATCTTACGAGGCATTCACTATCAAATACAGCACCCACAAGGCAAATTGGTACGAGTAACTCAGGGCAAGGTGTTTGATATTGCGGTTGATTTGCGCAAAAGCTCGCCAACATTTAAGCAGTGGGTGGGCTATGAGCTATCTGCTGAAAATAAAAAACAGCTCTGGGTTCCACCAGGTTTTGGGCATGCGTTTTATGTAATGTCTGAGACGGCGGACTTCGTCTATAAATGCACCAATTATTACATGCCTGAGCATGACCGCTCTTTGCGCTGGAATGATCAGACCATCGCTATTGATTGGCCGCTGGTCGAAGGCGCGTTACCTGAGCTGTCAGTTAAAGACGCAAACGCCCCATTATTTGATGATGCGCAAACCTATGATTAAGGTTCTTGTTTTTGGCTCAACGGGTCAGCTAGCTTATGAGCTACAACAGACAGCGCCCAAGGACATAAAGCTTACCTGTGTGGGTCGAGATGTTTTGGACTTGTCACAGGCGGAGCAAATTGCTGGCCTTATAAAAGCGCAAGCGCCAGATGTCGTGATCAATGCGGCGGCTTATACAGCGGTTGATCGTGCTGAGACTGAGGTCGAGCTCGCTTTTGCGATTAACGCGGCAGCACCTGCTGAGATGGC
>JBPEWS010000029.1:0-4332 GCA_052032465.1 Pseudomonadales bacterium | reverse complement strand
GGCTTAAGCGAACAAACCTACCCAGAGTTGAACGCAAGTCTTGAGAGTCTGCGATTGATTTATACCGGTGATGAAGGTATTGGCTTTGATGATGTTATGGCTGAATCAGGCTTTCAAAGCTCAAATGAAACGTTTTTAACGAATATGGATGCGGCTAGCGCGTTGATCAATGCTCAGGCAGATTCACTGCAAGCGCAGATTGAAGCCTTGCTTGATGCACAAGCAAATGAAATGGAAGAAGGCGCGGTCAAAGCGCAATGTGCTAACGCTTCCAGTGCACCGCAAGTAGCAACAAGTGAGGCTTATTATGTGCCTTGTCGTCTATTTGGTTATTTGAAACAAGCCGCTGATGTATTAAAAACCGATGTCCAGTCGGTCTTGGATTTGACGGTTCCAGGTACCGTGCAAGGAGATGGTGACTAATGATGTTTTTATTTCAGCACATGACTCATTTAGGTTTATCACACATGACTCCTTTGCGTTTATCGGCTATGGCCTTGGCTATTGGCATGACGCCTGTTTTTGCCATGGACGAAGAGCCGCCTGCGAAAATCGTAGAACTGGAGCAGATCTCAATTATTGCCGATTCAAGTGCCCAAGGAGAGGTTTTGGGTGCGGCAAATGAAGTCGACAGCTTTGTTCTTGAAGAATATGAGTATCAGGACTTTGCACAAGTTGCTCAACGAATCCCGGGTGTTTATGCCCGCGAGGAAGATGGCTATGGTTTAAGACCAAATATTGGCATTCGCGGAGCTACTTCTGAGCGCAGCCAAAAGATTACTTTGATGGAAGATGGCTTGTTGATTGCACCTGCGCCTTATGCAGCACCAGCGGCCTATTACTTTCCTAATATGGGGCGCATGAGCTCGGTTGAAGTGTTCAAAGGCCCATCGGCGATTAAATATGGCCCGCATACTGTAGGTGGCGCGGTCAACTTGGTGAGTGAACCGATCCAAGCGGATTTTGCCAAATTGAACCTGTCTTATGGTACGGACAATACCGCGCTTGCTCGCGGGGTTTATAGCGATATTTATCAGAGTGAGTCGGGTGAGTGGGGCGTTTTGTTTGAGGCGCTGCGCTATCAAAGTGATGGCTTTAAGACGGTTGATAATGCCAATTCAGCAGGTTTTCAACGCAATGATTTGAATGCCAAGCTCAGCTGGCAATCGCCGTCAACGGCGAGCTACCCGCAAACCTTCTTGCTCAAACTGGGTTATGCCGATGAAGACTCTGAGGAGACCTATTTAGGGATCACGGATGAAGATTTTGAGCAAAACTCAACGCGCCGTTATGCAGCCAGCCAGCAAGATGCATTTGAAACCTCGCATCAGCAAGTGCATGTCTTTCATGATATTCAGTGGAGTGAGCAGTGGAGCCTGAGCACGGCGGTTTACTGGAATGCTTTTGCGCGTGATTGGAATAAGCTCGACGGTTTTCGAGCCGCTGAGGGCTTGGTAGCAGTTGAGCCAGCCGATGTGTTTGCTAACCCAAGTGTTTATTCGCGTCAGCTAAGTTTGTTAAAAGGCGAGATTGATTCAGAAACCACATTTGATCAGTTAAATATTGTCGGTTTTGACCGTGATTATTATTCCTATGGTGTTCAAGCGCAGATCAATCAGCGCAGCGAGTTTTCGCTGGCTGGAGCATCGATTCAGTCGGTTCGTCAGATGGGACTTCGTTATCATGGTGATGGTGTAGAGCGAGATCATACGGGCACCTATTACGATATGACGGATGGCGAATTAGTAACCACCAATGAGTCAGAAAACTTTGTGCACAATGAAGATAAAGCGCAGGCATTAGCCGGCTTTTATTTTGATCAACTCGCATGGCAAGACTGGCAGCTATCTTACGGACTTCGCTTTGAGTCAATTAACACTGAGCGTACGGATAAATTAGCCGAGCAAACCTATCAGCAAACGCAGCAGGTGTGGTTGCCAGGCGTTGGTCTTCGCTATCAAGTCAGTGAAGCGCTAGCACTTCAGGCGGGCGTGCATCGTGGTTTTTCTCCTAATGCAGCCTCAAGCACTCAAGCTGAGCCAGAAACTAGTATTAACTATGAATTAGGCGGTGCTTTATCGTTAGGTGCTTGGGAGACTCGAGCAATTGCTTTTTATAGCGATTATGAAAACTTGATCGGCCGTTGCCGAGTCAGTGATGGTAGCTCCTGCGACACCTCTCAGGAATATAACGCAGGTCGTGTTGCTATTGTCGGCTTAGAGCTAGAGTCTAGTGCTTATGCTGAACTTGGCGAGTATTTATTGCCCGTGAGTGTGGTCTATACCTGGACGCAATCTGAGTTTCAAGAAAGCTTTGACTCCAGCTTTAGCCAGTGGGGTTCAGTCGAAAAAGGTGATGAATTGCCTTATCTACCTGAGCACACCCTGCGATTTGATACAGGCATAGAGTCCGACGTTTGGGCTGCGCGCATCGCAATGAACTATCGCTCAGAGATGCGAGAAATTGCAGGGCAGGATGCGATGAATGCCAGTAACTCAGTTCGTGAGTTGACGACGTTTGACTTCTCAGCTGATTATCAAGTGACGGATCAATGGTTGGTTAGCGCGAAGGTAGAAAATATTTTTGACCGCCAAGAGATCGTTTCTCGACGTCCGTTTGGTGCTCGACCGAATAAACCCCGCTACTTTACAGTCGGGACTCAATACGAGTTTTAAGCATGTTGCAGGCCGCTTTTCAGGAGCTATGGAGCGAGTTGTCTAGCTCGCTTCAGTGGTTTTTGTTGAGCACTGAAAGCCGTCTGCATTGGTTATTTATACTCAGCAGTATCTTTCTTGCACTGCTTGTTTGGCGATATCAACGATTGCCTCTGGCGAGCAACTGGCGCAAAGCCTTTGGTTGGTCGGTATGGACTCACCCTTCAAGTCGTATCGATGCACTTTGGTTAGTAATGAACCGACTGTTACGCCGTTTTATGATCATTCCAGTGCTAGGCTCAAGCGTCGTATTGGCGATCAGTATTAACCGATGGTTATATCATCTTTTTGGCGAAGGCGACCTGTTTTATTTGCCTGAAATCCCGCTCATGGTCTTGTTTACGCTCTGCGTTTTTATTGTCGAAGATTTCAGCAGATTCTGTCTGCATTTGGCCTATCACAAAATACCTTGGCTTTGGCGTTTTCATGCCGTTCATCATAGTGCAGAAGTGTTAACGCCTTTAACGCTGTATCGAATTCACGTGGTAGAAATGGGCATTAACGCGCTTCGTGATCTGCTGGTCATCGGCGGTGTTAGCGGGGTGTTTTTATATCTGTTTGCAGGACAAATCAGTAGCTGGGAAATTATGGGTGTTGGCGCTCTGGGCTTTCTTTTTAGTGCCATGGGGGCTAATCTGCGGCACAGCCATGTTTGGCTAAGCTATGGCGTGCTGGAGCGCTGGTTTATTAGCCCGGCTCAACACCAGTTGCACCATAGCCAAGCGCCAGAGCATCATGATAAAAACTTTGGCACTTGGCTATCTTTATGGGATCGGCTGGCGGGTAGTTATTTGTCGAGTCAGGGCCAACAGCATCAAGTAAGTTTTGGCTTAAATGAGCCTGAATTTTCTCGTTCATGGTGGCAGCAAATCAAAGGGTGGTCTCGATGACAGGTAAGCACATTCAAATGCATGAACACTGGTTGCAGTGGCTACAGCCAGAGTTTGACCAGCCCTACATGCAGGAACTGCGCGCATTTCTTCAACAGGAAAAAGCTCAGAAAAAAACGATCTACCCGCATTCCAGCGAGGTTTTCTCGGCTTTAGATAGCCTTGCGCCAGAACAGGTCAAAGTGGTTATTCTTGGCCAAGATCCCTATCACGGCCCTAACCAAGCGCATGGGTTAAGCTTTTCGGTTAAGCCAGGCGTGGCCCTGCCTCCTTCATTGCGTAATATTTTTCAGGAAATTGAGCAAGATTTAGGTATCTCTATGTCAGGCACGGGGTATCTAAAGCCCTGGGCTGATCAAGGCGTGCTCTTGCTAAACAGTGTGTTAACCGTTGAACAAGGGCAGGCCGGCTCGCATCAAGGGCGTGGCTGGGAGCGATTTACAGATCGAATCATTAGCTTATTGAATGAGCGTTGTGAGCATGTCGTGTTTATGCTTTGGGGAGCTTATGCCCAGAAAAAAGCTAAATCTTTGGACGGCGATCGGCACTTAATCCTAAAAGCACCGCACCCTTCGCCATTATCAGCGTATCGTGGATTCTTCGGCTGTGGACATTTTTCAAGTGCAAATGCGTATTTATCGCGTAAAGGTGTTGAGCCAATTGATTGGCGTCTATAAAATCAAGGGTTTTACCCGCTAACACATTGTTATGTCTCAAATTTCCGTATC
>JBPEWS010000028.1:0-1566 GCA_052032465.1 Pseudomonadales bacterium | reverse complement strand
CCTTTGCTTAAGGCAGAGCTGGATGCGCTAGACAAGGCATTAGCGTCACCTGAAAAGCCTTTGGTTGCGATTGTCGGTGGTAGCAAGGTGTCAACCAAGCTAGATGTGTTAAACACATTGGCTGATAAATGCGATCAAATCATTGTCGGTGGTGGTATTGCCAATACGTTCTTAGCCGCCGCGGGTAAGCCGGTTGGTAAGTCGCTTTGTGAGGCTGATCTGCTCGATACCGCAAAAGCATTGATGGAAAAAGTAGAAATTCCATTGCCCGTTGATGTGGTAGTGGCGAAAGAGTTTAGTTCAGAAGCTGAGGCGGTGATTAAGTCAGCAGACGATGTGGCTGATGATGAGATGATTTTAGATGTAGGTCCTGAAACAAGTAAGTTATTGGCTGAAAAATTAAAGGCGGCAAAAACGATTCTTTGGAATGGTCCGTTAGGTGTTTTTGAGTTTGAGCAATTTTCTGCGGGTACAAAAGCTTTGGCAGAAGCAATCGCCGATAGTGGAGCGTTTTCAATTGCCGGTGGTGGTGACACCGTCGCAGCAGTGGATCAGTTTAACGTTCAGGACAAAATTTCGTATATCTCTACGGGCGGGGGAGCTTTCCTTGAATTCGTAGAAGGCAAAACATTGCCCGCTGTGGAAGCGCTTGAAGCTGCAGCAAAAAAATCATAAAACATAGGAGGAATGGACATGAGTTTTAATGAACAATTAAAGAAGATCGAAGACAATAGCGGCTTTATCGCAGCACTTGACCAAAGTGGCGGTAGTACGCCAAAAGCACTAAAACTTTATGGTTTAGAGGAAAGTGCATGGTCAAATGATGAAGAAATGTTTGATTTGGTTCATGCAATGCGTACTCGTATTATCACAAGCCCAAGCTTTGACAGCGAGCGAGTATTGGGTGCGATTTTGTTTGAAATGACGATGGATCGTGAAATCGACGGTATTCCAACAGCGACGTTCCTATGGGAGAAAAAATCCGTTGTTCCTTTCCTTAAAGTCGATAAAGGCTTGGCTGATGAAAGCAACGACGTTCAAATGATGAAACCGATGCCAGAGCTTGATGCTTTGCTTGATCGTGCGGTTGCAGCGGGTATTTTTGGTACAAAAATGCGCTCAGTAGTAAAAGATGCGAACGCAGAAGGTATTAAAGCGGTAGTTGAGCAACAGTTTGAGGTGGGTAAGCAGATTTTGGCTAAAGGCTTGGTGCCAATTATTGAGCCAGAAGTGGACATTCATAGCCCAAATAAGCAAGCGGCTGAAGAGATTCTACGAACAGAGATTCTGGCTCAGTTAGATGCGCTGGATGCAGATAAACAAGTGATGTTGAAACTGACATTGCCAGAGCAAAGTGATTTCTACCGTAGCTTGATCGATCATCCACGTGTATTGAAGGTTGTGGCGTTATCAGGTGGTTATTCACGCGAGTTGGCTAATGAAAAGCTAAGCGCTAATAAAGGCATGATCGCCAGCTTCTCTCGCGCTTTAACAGAAGGACTCAGTGCAAAACAAAGCGATGAGCAGTTTAATGATACATTAAACACCTCAATTGAGGGTATCTAC
>JBPEWS010000275.1:0-13572 GCA_052032465.1 Pseudomonadales bacterium | reverse complement strand
CCTTGCTGATTCTGCCTTTTGCTCATTTGATGGCGACGCCCTAACTTAAGCGCTTTAAGCCAGCGCTTTTTTATGGCAACTCGCGATGAGTTATTGAACCGCCTGTATCTCCTTGCTAGACTGCCTCCTCATTTCAATAATTTGCATGTAGCCCGTTGTAGGGGCTACCACTGATAGGAGATACCATGCCTTTGAACGCCCCTGTAATTACTCTTCCTGATGGTTCTAAACGCGCTTTTGATGCCCCAGTGACATTGGCAGAAATCGCTGCGGATATTGGTCCGGGTTTAGCCAAAGCGACCATTGCTGGGTCAGCTAATGGCTCACCGATTGATGCCTCTGATCTAATTGAAGATGATGCAGATATTGTTATTTACACAGAAAAGACACCCGAAGGTCTGGAGATTATCCGTCACTCCTGCGCGCACTTAATTGGCCACGCAGTAAAGCAGATTTTCCCTGAGGCAAAAATGGCCATTGGCCCAGTTATTGACGAGGGTTTTTACTACGATATTGAGCTGGACCGAACACTGACACCTGAAGATATTGAAAAGATTGAAGCGCGCATGAAAGCATTGATCGCTCAAGACTACGATGTGGTCAAACAGTGGGCGAGTCGCGATGAGGCTTTGGCGACTTTTAAAGAGCGTGAAGAGCCGTATAAAGTCGAAATCATTGAGCAGGATATTCCTGAATCACAGCAAAAAATCGGCTTATATCATCACCAAGAATATACCGATATGTGCCGTGGGCCGCATGTGCCAAACACGCGTTTTTTGAAGCACTTTAAGTTGACGAAGGTTTCAGGCGCTTATTGGCGAGCGGATGCGAGCAATAAGATGTTGCAGCGTATTTACGGTACGGCTTGGGCAAATAAGAAAGACTTAAAAGCCTATATCACTCGTATGGAAGAGGCGAGCAAGCGTGATCACCGCCGCTTAGCGAAGCAACTTGACCTATTCCACCTCCAAGAAGAAGCGCCGGGCATGGTGTTCTGGCATCCAAAAGGCTGGAGTTTATACCAAGTGATCGAGCAGTATATGCGCGAAAAACTGGTTGTACACGGCTATGAAGAAGTGAAAACGCCGCAGATCGTTGATCGCAGCTTATGGGAGCGCTCGGGTCACTGGGAAAAATTCCAAGAAAACATGTTCGTAACCAATTACGAAGAGCGAGATTTTGCGATTAAGCCTATGAATTGCCCGGGGCATATTCAGCTGTTTAACCAAGGTTTGCGCTCATACCGTGACTTGCCGCTGCGTTTAGCGGAGTTTGGTAACTGCCACCGTTGTGAGCCATCGGGTTCATTGCATGGCATTATGCGTGTTCGTGGCTTCACCCAAGATGATGGGCATATTTTCTGTACAGAAGATCAAATTCAATCAGAAGTTGCCTCGTTTATCGATTTCTTGCATGAGGTGTATCACGACTTTGGTTTTGATTCGGTGATTTATCGACTATCAACACGTCCTGAGAAGCGCGTGGGTAGTGATGCAGATTGGGATAAATCAGAGCAAGCACTGGCTGCGGCACTCGATGCACAAAACCTTGATTGGGAAGAGCTACCCGGCGAAGGCGCTTTTTATGGCCCGAAAATCGAGTTCTCGCTTAAAGACTGTATTGGCCGTGTGTGGCAATGCGGAACGATTCAGGTGGATTTCTCGATGCCGGGTCGTTTGGATGCGCAATATGTGTCTGATGAGGGCGAGCGCAAGGTGCCTGTTATGTTACACCGCGCTATTTTTGGCTCATTTGAACGTTTTTTAGGTATTTTGATTGAGAACTACACTGGCTCTTTCCCTGCTTGGTTGGCGCCGATTCAGGTTTCTGTATTGAATATTTCAGAAAAACAAGAGGCTTATGCCACACAAGTGCATGAAAAGCTTCAAGAATTAGGCTATCGAGCGAAATTAGACTTGAGAAATGAAAAAATCGGTTTTAAAATTCGCGAACATACTTTAATGCGCATTCCGTTTATGATTGTTTTAGGTAACAACGAAATGGAACAGCAGCAAGTCACCATTCGAACACGTGAGGGTAGCGACCTGGGTCAAATGTCTCTAACTGAGTTTTCAGCTGTTTTAGATAAAGCCATTGCCCAACGTGGTAGACTGGAAACCGTTGAATAACTGGAGATACGACAATCAGCAAGAAAGAACGTGCTCGCATTAACGACCAAATCGACGGTGTCGATGAGGTTCGTTTAATCGATGAAGATGGCGAACAAGTGGGTATTGTCCCATTAAAAGACGCCTTGAATAAAGCCTCAAATGCCGACCTAGATTTGGTCGAAATTGTGCCCCATGCAAAGCCGCCTGTGTGCCGCATCATGGATTACAACAAGCATTTGTTTGAGCTTAAACAAAAGCAAAAAGAAGCCAAGAAAAAGCAAAAGCAAATTCAGGTTAAGGAAATTAAATTCCGTCCTGGAACCGATATTGGTGATTACAATATCAAGCTACGCAATTTGCGTAAATTCTTGGAAGACGGTGACAAAGCTAAGATTACGATCCGCTTCCGTGGACGTGAAATGGCTCACCAAGAGCTCGGAAAAGAAATGCTGGATCGTGTCGAACATGACCTAGAAGATATTGCAACGGTGGAACAGCGTCCGAATATGGAAGGCCGCCAAATGCATATGGTGCTTGCGCCAAAGAAAAAGTAGCAGTAAAATGCTGCGCTTTCAGCGGGTATAACTTGCTGAATTAGTGGCTCAGAACGTTAACTGATCAAGTCAGTACGCCTGGGTTAATCAAAACCAAAGAGGGTATTCTCATGCCAAAAATGAAGACCAATCGAGGCGCTGCAAAGCGTTTCAAAAAGACGGCAAATGGCTATAAGCGTAAACAGGCGTTTAAAAACCATATCTTGACCAAGAAATCTCCTAAGCGCATTCGTCAATTGCGTGGCCAGGTGCAGGTAACTGCGGCTGATAAGCCATTGATTGATCGTATGTTAGCTGGCGTTAAGTAATTTAGAGGAGATATATCATGGCACGAGTTAAAAGAGGCGTAGTTGCACGTCGTCGTCACAAGAAAGTACTTAAGCAAGCGAAAGGTTATTACGGTGCGCGTTCACGTGTTTACCGCGTAGCTTTCCAAGCGGTTATTAAAGCAGGTCAATATGCTTACCGTGACCGTCGTCAGCGTAAACGTCAATTCCGTCGTCTATGGATTGCACGTATCAATGCGGCAGCACGTCAAAACGGTTTGACTTACAGCCGTTTTGTTGATGGCTTGAAAAAGTCGATGATCGAAGTGGATCGTAAAGTGTTGGCGGATATCGCAGTACACGATAAAGAAGCATTCACTGCTTTGGTTGAGAAGGCAAAATCAGCAATCCAAGCTGCATAATGCATTTTCACCACTGATCAATTATACGATCTGAAAAGGGGAGCTTAGCTCCCCTTTTTTTATTCCTTTTATTCTATAATTCAGTGGCTTAGCGCTTTCATTTTCAGCGCGTTTTGATAAAATCTTCAACCTTTCGCATCGTTATCATCTAAGGATTGCACATTCATGCAAACAACACTTCAAACGCTAACAGAAACCGCACTCTCGGCCATTGCCAGCACCGATGACCTTCAAGCTCTTGAGGCGCTGCGAGTTCAATATCTGGGGAAAAAAGGTGAGATTACCGGCCTCATGAAACAAATGGGAGGACTGACTCCTGAAGAGCGACCTAAGTTTGGTGCGTTGGTTAATGAAAGCAAGCAGCAGGTGCAGGCGGCGCTAACAGAAAAAAAGGCAGCGCTAGAAGATGCTGCCCTGGCCGCAAGAATCGAGCAGGAACGTTGTGATGTCACACTGGCTGGTCGTAATGCTTCTAAAGGGAATTATCACCCCATAACGCGTAGTATGCAGCGAATTGAGCAATACTTTGCTGAGCGCGGTTTTGATGTATCCACCGGCCCTGAAATCGAGGATGATTACCATAACTTTGGCGCGTTGAATATTCCAGAGCACCATCCAGCACGTGCGATGCATGATACTTTTTATTTTGCTGACGGCAGCTTATTACGCACCCATACATCGCCTGTTCAGATCCGCACGTTAGAGGCTCAGCAACCGCCAGTCAGCATTATTGCGCCGGGCCGCGTTTATCGCTGTGATTCGGACTTAACGCATACGCCGATGTTTCACCAAGTCGAAGGTTTATACGTTGACCGCGCTGATAGCGGCAATGTCAGCTTTTCTGCCTTAAAAGGTGTATTGATTGATTTTCTTCGTACCTTCTTTGAATCGGATAATCTTCAGGTTCGTTTCCGTCCGTCTTATTTCCCGTTCACTGAACCCTCAGCTGAGGTGGATATTCAGTGCGTGATGTGTCATGGGCAGGGTTGTCGAGTCTGTAAAAAAACAGGCTGGCTTGAGGTTTTGGGTTGCGGCATGGTTCACCCGAATGTGATTCGTTCCGTGAAGCTTGACCCTGAAACATACACCGGTTTTGCCTTTGGTATGGGTGTTGAGCGATTGACGATGCTTCGATATGGCGTTAATGATCTGCGTTTATTCTTTGAAAACGATCTTCGATTCTTGAAGCAATTTGCTTAAGAATCAATAATTTACTGGAAATAGTTCATGCAGTTTAGTGAATTTTGGTTACGTGAGTGGGTTAATCCATCGATTAGCTCGCAGGTTTTAGCAGATCAGCTATCTTTAGCGGGTTTGGAAGTTGATGCACTTTCGCCATTAGCTGATTTTAGTGGCGTGGTCGTTGCAGAAATCGTGGGCTGTGAGCGGCATCCTGATGCCGATAAACTTCGTGTTTGTCAGGTTCAGGCTGACGAAGAAGAGCCTTTGCAAATTGTCTGTGGCGCGCCAAATGCACGTGTTGGCATAAAAGTGCCATTAGCAAAAGTGAATGCGGTTTTACCGGGTGGCTTTAAAATTAAAAAAGCCAAGCTTCGAGGTGTGCCTTCTTACGGTATGCTTTGTGGTGCTAATGAATTAGCTATTGGTGAAGATACAGGCGGCTTGATGGAGCTTGCTGAGTCGTTGACGGTGGGCCAAGAGCTGAAAACAGCTCTGGATCTGAACGATCACATTCTTGAGGTTGATCTTACGCCAAACCGAAGCGACTGCTTGTCTATTCAGGGCATTGCGCGTGAAATAGCCGCGATTAATCAGGTTGAGTTAACGCCTGTCAGCATTAACCCGGTAGCCGTTAGTAGTGAAAAAACGCTGTCAGTAACACTGGACTCGGATATTTGTGGTTATTACTGTGGCCAGCTGATTGAGGGCATTCAGCCATCAGCATCGACACCTGAGTGGATGGTTGAAAAGCTGCGTCGCAGCGATGTTCAGTCCGTTAATTTGGTGGCGGACGTAACAAATTATGTGATGCTAGAGCTTGGTCAGCCATTGCATGGTTTTGATGCCGATAAGCTGTCGGGCGGCATTACAGTGCGTATGGCAAAAGCAGGTGAAACACTCGCGCTACTGAACGACAAAACCATTGAGCTAGATGACCAAAGTCTAGTTATCGCGGATGATGCGAATCCTTTAGCGCTTGCTGGGATTATGGGTGGAGAAAGCTCAAGTATTAGCGACAGCACGTCTTCGGTCTTTATCGAGAGCGCATTTTTCGATCCAACACGAATGGCCGGCAAAGCGCGTCACTACGGTTTGCATACGGATTCTTCTCACCGCTTTGAGCGAGGCGTTGATCCTGAGCTTGCAAAAATTGCGCTTCATCGAGCGGTGGCTTTAATCGTTGAGATTGCCGGTGGTCAAGCCGGTCCAATCGTGGAGCAGGGTAAAGCAGGCCATATTCAAGCTCGAGCGCCGATCGCATTAACACCTGAGAAGGTTAATCGCGTGCTAGGTACAGAGCTTAGCGATGAAAAGATGGTGGCAATTCTTGAAGGTCTAAATTTCAACGTTGAAAACGCAGAATCTGGATGGTCTGTAACGGCGCCGTCTTATCGCTTTGATATTGAGCGAGATGTGGATTTAATCGAAGAAATTGCACGATTATTCGGCTATAACAACCTGCCCGTGCGTTCATTGAAAATGGACAGCTTGTCACGTGTTTCTAAGCAGGAAAGCTGGGTAACTCAGCGTGCCTTGAAAAACTTATTGATCGCTAGAGATTATCAAGAGGTCATCACCTACAGCTTTGTTTCAGAAGAAGCGAGCCAGCTGTTTTTCCCTGACGAGCCGACCAAGACATTGCTGAACCCTATTTCAAGCGAGCTTTCTACGATGCGCGTCAGCTTGTTGATGGGCTTGGTTGATAACCTTCGTTATAACATGAATCGCCAGCAACAGCGTATCCGTATCTTTGAGACCGGCCTATGTTTTGTTGAAAGAGGCGAGGAGCTGGTTCAAGAAGCACGTATCGCTGGTTTGATCTACGGAAGCCGTGAACAAGAATCGTGGTCGAATGATACGTCGGGCGTGGATTTTTACGACATCAAAGGCGACGTTGAAGCGTTATGCGCGGTTGGAAATGAGTTCGGTCAGTGGAAAGCAGGTGAGCACCCAGTTATGCATCCAGGGCAATGTGCCGAGCTTATTATGGGTGGTGAAAGCGCAGGCTTTGTCGGTGCCTTACATCCGAAGCTGCAACAAAGCTTAAATGTTAAGAAAAATGTCTATGTATTTGAGTTGAAATTAGCACCACTACAGCACGCCTTACTGCCGTGGTTTGCACCGATTTCAAAATTCCCAGAAATGCGTAGAGACCTTGCATTCACCTTGAAAAAAGACGTGCAAGTCGCTCAAATTTATACTAAAGTTAATTCATTGCGATTGCCGATTTTACGTCATACTTTTGTGTTCGATGTCTACCAAGATGAGACCATGAAAGAAGTGAAAAGTGTCGCAATGGCCTGTATTTTCCAGGATAACGAACAAACGTTAAACGATACAGCAATCAATGATGCGATGGCCGAGATTACTGAGGCCTTAGTTGAGGCGTTTGCGATTCAGGTACGAGGTTAAAAGCATGTCTACTTTAACGAAAGCAAACCTTGCTGAGTGTTTGGCGGATCAAATCGGTCTAAACAAACGTGAATCCAAAGAGTTTGTTGATATGTTTTTTGAAGAGATTCGTAGTGCTTTGGAAACAGGAGATTGCGTTAAGCTTTCGGGTTTTGGTAACTTCGAGCTGCGCGACAAAAAAGAACGGATGGGACGTAACCCAAAAACAGGCAAAGAGATACCGATTACTCCGCGCCGCGTGGTTACGTTTAAATCTGGCCAAAAACTAAAACAACGAGTGATGGAATATGCTGGAACCGAGTCATAATTCGGAATTGCCGCCAATACCGGCTAAGCGCTACTTCGCCATTGGTGAAGTCAGTGAGCTATGTGATGTTAAGCCTCATGTGCTTAGGTATTGGGAGCAAGAGTTTGACCAGCTAGAGCCTGTTAAGCGTCGCGGTAACCGCCGTTACTACCAACGTGACGACGTCCTGCTTGTGCGTAAAATCCGTCATCTACTCTATGATAAGGGCTTCACTATTGGTGGTGCTCGTCAGCAACTTGAAGAAGTAAAACAAGATAGCTCTTTAGGTAATACGCAGATCGTAAAAGAAATCATTGCAGAACTTGAGGAAGTCCTTAAAATCCTCAGCTAGATTAATTCTGTTGATCGGAGCGTAGCGCAGCCTGGTAGCGCACCACAATGGGGTTGTGGGGGTCGGAGGTTCGAATCCTCTCGCTCCGACCAGTTTCTTTACTGGTTGTCTTTTTCTACACTTTCTATTTCATATTTATTAATGCCTTTAGGATCGAAGCTTTTGTGTGTCGCCTTGGTTCATGGTTTATTTCACTTTTTGCTGTGCTTTGCAGTGATAATCTATACTAATCAAAATCATTCAGGAGCGGTTAAGCGTGTTGAATTGGCAAGGTGTTATTGATCGTTCAAGGCAGGGCAACTTGGCGCCACCCTCAAAACTCGAACTGAGCGACCAGCAGTGGCGTGAGCGTTTAAGCGAATCAGCTTATCACGTACTGCGTCAGCAAGGAACTGAACGACCGTTTTCTTCGAACTTGTGTCAAAGCTTTGAAACAGGTGTTTACCAATGTGGTGGATGTTCAACGCCACTATTTGAATCAACTACTAAATTTGACAGTGGCACGGGCTGGCCCTCATTTCATGCGCCTTTGCAAGATAATGTGATCGCCTATCATGCAGATCATAGCCACGGTATGGTGCGTGTTGAGGTGACTTGTAATGTCTGCGACTCTCATTTAGGTCATGTATTTCCTGATGGGCCTGAGCCATCGGGTTTGCGTTATTGCATTAATGCTCTGGCGCTAACTAAGGTATAGGTTTTACTGGATCTAACCTGCCATTTTGCTATAAGAATAGAGCGATTTATTGTTTTTATTTCTATAGTTTACTTGCTATCCTTAGCACCTATTTATATATAAAAACGGGTTTTATAACATTATGTCATCAATTATTGGACGTTTTAATGTCAATCAAGATGAAACGTTACAGCGTTTGAATACGGCCTATCAGCCGCTAGACTTCCGTGCCCGTATTGAAAAGCTCTACCAAGACTTTGACCAAGATAAGGTTTTAGTCACTTCATCTTTTGCAGCTACCTCGGCGTATTTCTTACATATCATCTCATCGATCAACCCTGATCAAGTGATTTCTTTTATTGATACTGGCTATCATTTTCCTGAAACGCTGCGCTATAAAGAAAAGCTCACAAAAAAGTATAACCTAAACGTTATCGATATTAAGCCAGACGATTATCAGCATGAGTATAGCCAAAAAGAAAAGCTCTACGAAACTGATCCTGATTTTTGTTGCTCAATTAACAAAGTTCAGCCGCTAGAGCGTCATAAAGAAAACTATGATGTATGGGTATCAAGCTTAATGCGCTGGCAGTCTGATCACCGTGCGACACTGAGCGTTTTTGATCATCGTCGTGATATGTTGAAATTCAACCCGATGATTGATGTCACCCAAGAGCAGCGCCAGTCGTATATTGAACAACATGAGTTGCCGTTTCATCCGTTGGTAGAAAAAGGCTATATGTCCATCGGCTGTTCGCATTGTACTGTTCCGGGTGAGGGTAGAAGCGGCCGTTGGGTGGGTAAACCTAAGACGGAGTGCGGTTTGCACTTATAAGCCCTGTAAATTATTGAGTTAAATAAGCCCAGATAGTGCAAAAGCTGTCTGGGCTTTTTTTATGCTTGAGCCCTATTCAAATTTAAGAGAGCATGAGTAAATAGTTAATAGTCTGAGAGGGGTGTAGCACTGATGCGCTGAAACTGAGATCGAGGAAATAAAAAAGAGGGTAGAGGTGAGTTAGGTAAGAATGGTGGGCCTGCTCGGACTTGAACCGAGGACCTAACGATTATGAGTCGTGTGCTCTAACCAGCTGAGCTACAGGCCCGTATCCTTCCACGTTTTATAACCGGAGAAGATAGCGAGAGGCATTATCTGGCGACTGCCTCTCAATATCAAGTTTATTCGCTCTGTTCTTCCTCGGAGATATAGCTACGCAGTAGCTCTGAACGAGAAGGGTGGCGAAGTTTGCGTAAGGCTTTTGCTTCAATTTGACGAATACGCTCACGCGTAACATCAAACTGTTTGCCGACTTCTTCAAGTGTGTGGTCGGTGTTCATGTCGATACCAAAGCGCATGCGCAGCACTTTTGCTTCGCGAGGTGTCAGGTTGCTCAGCACATCACGAGTGGTTTCTTGCAAGCTCTCGGTTGTTGCTCGATCCAATGGAGAGGCAATATTGGTATCTTCAATGAAGTCGCCCAAATGTGAATCTTCATCATCACCGATCGGTGTTTCCATCGAGATAGGTTCTTTGGCGATTTTAAGTACCTTGCGAATCTTATCCTCTGGAATTTCCAATTCAGCTGCAAGCTCTTCAGGTGTCGCTTCTCGTCCTTTTTCTTGCAAGAACTGACGAGAAATGCGGTTAAGCTTGTTGATCGTTTCGATCATATGCACGGGAATACGAATGGTGCGCGCTTGGTCAGCAATCGAGCGCGTGATGGCTTGTCGAATCCACCATGTTGCATACGTTGAGAATTTATAACCGCGTCGGTATTCAAATTTATCAACCGCTTTCATCAAACCAACGTTGCCTTCCTGAATGAGGTCTAGGAACTGCAATCCTCGGTTGGTGTACTTTTTGGCGATAGAAATAACGAGGCGCAGGTTGGCTTCGATCATTTCTTTTTTCGCACGACGAGTCTGTGTTTCACCCAGCGATACGCGGCGGTTAATCTCTTTGATGTGCGGAATATCTAACGAAAATTCGTCAGCGATCTGCTGTAAATTGGTTTGCGATAACTGAATATCTTGAACGTAAAGAGCAAGCTTTTCAGAGTAACTCTTATTTTTCTCAACGATAGACGGCGCCCACTCGATGTTGGTTTCGTTACCTGGGAACAGCTGAACAAAGTCTTTACGCGGCATACGAGCACGGCGAACACAGGTTTCCATGATATTGCGTTCATGGTTGCGAATTTGAACCAAGACACAACGTACGTCTTCGATGAGCTCTTCATGTAATTTTGGAACCAGTTTAAAAATGGTGAAGAACTTTGCCATGCTTTCAAGATGGCCTTGAGTTGCTTTGCTGCCTGCTTTGTTTTTCGCTTTGGCGGCTAGGTATTTTTCATGCAGTGATTTTAGTTCGGCGAAGCGCTCAGCTGCCAACTCAAGATCAAGCGTTTCACCGCTTTCATCTGAATCATCAGAGTCGTCTGAATCATTTTCGTCATCAGACTCTTCGTCTTCATCTTCGTTTTTCTCATCTTTTTTCGACTGTTTAGGGTCGAAATCAGAATCATTTGAAGGGCTAGGTGCAGCTTCACCGTCATCATTTGGGTCAAGGTAGCCAGAAATAATATCACCTAGTTTTTTCTCGCCAGCTTCAAATAGGGCGTACTCATCCAAAATACGCGGAATAATGGTTGGCCACAATGCCAGTGCTTCCATTACTTGACGAGTGCCTTCTTCAATGCGCTTAGCAATCGCAATTTCGCCATCGCGTGTTAGAAGCTCAATGGTACCCATTTCGCGCATGTACATGCGAACGGGGTCTGTTGTGCGTACGGGCTCATTTTCAACTGCGGCTAGAGCGGCGGCAGCTTCTTCAGCAGCGACCTCATCGGTGCCACTTTGTGTCATGATCAAGTCATCTTCTGTTGGCGCATATTCCAATACAGGAATACCCGTATTATTGATCATTTCAATAATATCTTCGACTTGATCGGTATCTGTGACGCTGTCAGGTAGGTAGTCGTTCACCTCGGCGTTGGTTAGGTATCCTTGCTCACGCCCTTTTTCGAGTAATTCTTTGATTAATGAACGTTGTTTAGCTCTGTCCGTCATTCAAATTTCCGCGTTAAAATGAGACAGAGTATTATACTGTTGCTATTGGCCTTTGGCTAGCGCCAATCAGCCTTTCTTTCTGGCATCTTCAAGTGCTTTTTTTAATGCGGTGACTTGCTGAATATCACCGGCTAGCTGGGCGGCTTTTAAAGCACTTCGCAATGAATCAACCTCACCTACACTGCGTAAAATATCGACAAACTCTTGTTCGAGTGCATCGTCGCTGAGCTTTCGAGTTGGCGCGCTTTGGCCAAGAATTTTGAGGATATGAGGCTTTAATGGAGCTTGCTGAAGTTTGACCAGTAATCGACGCGTATTCACGTTGTCGATCTGGCGAGCCAGCGTAAAGAGCTCTCTGAATAAATCAAAGCTTGGCTGAGCAGCTAGGCTGTCTTCTGGCAGTTCATGGTGGTGCGCTAACTCTGGGTGCTGAATGAGGATTTGCACGAGGCGAGTGGCGATTTGTGACTCAGCCCCTGGCAATGAGCTATGAGTTGAAAAACGAGCGTTATCACCACGTTCTGAATAGGAGTTTTCAGCATAATGGTCGATATTGTCGCTATTATTTTGATGCATTGAGCTGGATGCTTGCGGGTTTTGAGCGGGTAGTGCGCGCAAATGTTTAAGTACCAGTGAGAGCTCTAATTCACATCGTTGAGCCATCGCGCTGAGCAAGGCATCATGAAAAATTCCTTCTGGAAGCTCGGCAAAATAGGGCTGAGCTCGCTTAATAAACTGTGTTTTATCCACATGGCTGTTGAGGTTGAGGCCATCGGCTAAAGTATCCAGCAAAAACTCATCAAGGCTTTGCATGGCTTCACGCATGGTCTCTAAAAACTCATCCTTACCCAGCTCGCGCACCCGTGAATCAGGGTCATGGCCTTCGGGCAAAAAATAAAAGCGGATCTGTTTACCATCTTGCCAAGCTTTGCAGCAGGGGATCAATGCTTTTTTTGCGGCCGCTTGGCCAGCTTTATCCCCGTCAAAGCAAAAAATGACCTCATCCACATAGCGAAATAAGCGGCGTATATGAGCTTCGCTGGTGGCGGTACCTAATGTTGCAACGCCTTGGGTGATGCCGTATTGAGCAAGGGCGATCACATCCATATAGCCTTCGGTGACGAGCGCCCAATCAAAACGTTGGTCTGATTGGCGAGCTTCCCAAAGTCCGTAGAGGGTTTCATTTTTCTTGAACAGCGGCGTTTCAGGTGAGTTGAGATATTTAGGCTTACTATCATCCAATACGCGCCCGCCAAAGCCCACAACTTGACCTCGATGATCACGAATAGGAAACATAATACGATGTCGAAAGCGGTCATACTTTCGCTGCTTTTGTTCATTATGCGCAATCATGCCAGCCTGATCAAAAAGCGCCTCTGGTATGCCATTATTCTCGGCTAAGGTTTGAATGGTGTCATAGGCATCAGGCGCATATCCAAGTTGGAATCGCTTGGCAATTAGGCCAGTCAGGCCGCGATTTTTTAAATAGTGAATCGGCTCTGGATAGCGCTGGCTGGCGAGCTGTTGATAGTATGTTTCAGCACACAGCGCTAAAGCCTCTTGGAGCGTTTGTTGGCGCTGTTTTTTTTCTTGATAGGCCGCTCGCTCTGCTGGAGTTTGGCTACCTTGCTCATAAGGTATCTCAATATGCTGTGTTTGTGCGAGCTGTTCAACGGCTTCAGTAAATTCCAGATGATCATGTTCCATCAAAAAATGAATCGCATCACCATGGGCACCGCAGCCATAGCAATGATAATGATCATCGTAGATAACGAATGACGGTGTTTTTTCTTTATGAAATGGGCAGCAGGCCTTGAAGTGCTGACCCATTTTTTTGACCTCGGTTCGAGAACGGATAACATCGACGATATCGATGCGATCAATGAGCTCTTGAATGAAATCTTTAGGAATCATGCCCGCCATATTAATTCTGCCAAGGCCAGCGAATCGACGAGGGACGAGGCGTTAATTTGGCATTTAACCCTTCATTTAAAAAATCAACCAAAACGCGGTGTGTTAGCCCCCAGATATGATGGTTTTGATAGGTGTAGCCGGGGAATTTCAGCGGGATACGACGATACGTGACATGCTTATAGCGACGATGATCCGCATTGAAAAAATGGTTCACAGGAACACTGAACACGTGATCAATTTCACTTTGATCTGGGGCAAAATCGACCTCGGGCTCGATAATGCCGACAAAAGGCGTCACCCATAAGCCATAACGAGTGCGCTGTTTTTTGAG
>JBPEWS010000274.1:0-5518 GCA_052032465.1 Pseudomonadales bacterium | reverse complement strand
TTATGCAGTGCCTCTTTTCCTTCGCATCAACGACCAAGTTCAGCAAACTGGTACATTCAAGTATCAGAAAAGCAAGTTGAAAGACGCTGGCTTTAGTCTTGAGCGTCAAGAGAATCCTGTTTACGTTTTGCTTCCAAAGACCGATACTTATACGCGTCTTACACCTGAACTTGAGAAGCAAATTAATGATGGGGACTTCCCTTTCTAATTCAGCCTACACGAGTTGGCGCCAATCGATTCAACGAGTGGCGCCAAATTTCCTGCCTAGCTGCACACTACTTTTGGCTCAGCTTCGAACAGACAAGCGCTCACGCCGTAACCTAAGTGAGTGACCTCGATGCAACCATCCGCCCGTTCTTTTTTTGAGCTATCTCGTCATTTCAAAACGACCATCTTAGTTTCGGTTGACTTTGTTTTACTTAATATTGCGTTTTTAGCTGGCGTATTATTGCGCTATAACACCCTTCCCGATACGCTCCTCGCGCACCCTTGGCTACCACCTGTGGCAGCACTTATTGGCGTCGTTTCATGCGCACTGTTTGGTGTTTATCGCTCAGTTATTCGTCACATTGCCACCCGCGCTTTATTTAATTTGCTCATTGCATTAAGTATCGCTTCATTATTTATCGTTGTGGTGGTTTACATGACGCGCACCACCGAGCTCGCCCGAAGCGTGCCTATCCTCTGGCTGCTCACTGGCTTTATTTTTACGGCGGGCTTTAGATACGCCATTCGCAGCATCTTCTTGCGCTGGGGCATTGAAAGCCGAGAAAAGAATGAAATTATTATTTATGGTGCGGGATCCACCGGCGTGTCGATGGCCTCAGCGCTTATCCAAGCGGGCCATTATGCGATTAAGGCTTTCATTGATGCCGACCCGAATCTTCAAGGACGCATGATTCAAGGCATTCGAGTTTTTTCACCTGAAAAACTCCCTCAATTATTAAAAAAACGGCCCGACTACACCTTACTATTGGCCCTGCCGTCTTTGGATAAAGCGGCTCGAAAACAATTGCTTGACGAGCTGAGCCAATACCCACTTCGCATCAAAAACCTGCCGCCGATGCAGCGGCTGGTTTCAGGGTTATCCATTCACGACTTGCCCAATGTTGATATTGAGTCCCTACTGGAGCGTCCAACCGTCACACCCGACCCTGCCTTGATGCGTCAGGCTATTGCCAATAAGGTTGTTTTAGTCACAGGAGCTGGCGGCTCTATTGGCAGTGAAATTGTCAATCAGGTGCTTAATCATCATCCGAAAAAACTGATCGTGCTAGACCACTCAGAGTTTGCCATTTACCAACTTCTAAAAGCACATCCCAAAGCAAACATAACGCCAATTATTGGCTCAGTGATGAACAACCAACTGCTTGATAAGGTTTTTAAACAACAAGCAATCCAGACGGTTTACCACGCCGCCGCTTACAAGCATGTTCCGCTGGTTGAGCAAAACCGACTCAGCGGTATCGAAAACAATGTTATGGGCACATGGCTTTGCGCCCAAGCCGCCGCTCAATATCAGGTTGAGCGATTTGTATTAATTTCCAGCGACAAAGCCGTTCGACCGACCAATGTTATGGGCGCCAGTAAGCGATTTGCTGAGCTTTGTTTGCACTATTTATCCCAACAACCTAATAACCCTACTTGCTTCTCGATGGTTCGCTTTGGTAATGTTTTAGGCTCATCTGGCTCTGTGATCCCCTTATTTAAAGAACAGATCGCCAATGGTGGGCCTGTAACGGTGACCGATAAAGAAATGATTCGCTATTTTATGACGATACCCGAAGCCACTCAGTTGGTGATTCAAGCCGGCGCAATGGCTGAGAAAAGCGGCGAACTGTTTTTATTGGATATGGGTGAGCCGGTCAATATTGATCATTTGGCACGAAGAATGATTCACCTTTTGGGCTACTCGATAAAACAGCCAGAAAGCCAAGCGAGCACTGATGTATCAAGCCTAACAAAGCGTAAAAGCGGTGACATCGAAATCATTTATTCAGGCCTGCGTTCGGGTGAAAAGCTTTATGAAGAGTTATTAATTGAGGCAGCCTCAGAGGCTACGGATCATCCGCGTATTTTTAAAGCGCAAGAGCCTTTCGATCGTGAATTATTCGAGTCGCAATTTGCTCGTCTGCAACAGGCCATCGCAGATCAAGATGAAATTAGTGCGGTGAAGGTATTAGAAAAAACTGTTGATGGTTTTCAGCCTGAGTCGCCAAGACATAACTAATTACAGACAGTTACTGCGTATAAGCTCAGTGCCCATACGCAGCAAACCATTAACTGATAAACCGCTTAGAGCAATGGCTTTTCAGAAACGATCACACCATTATTATCAGCATAAACATAATGCCCTGGTGTAAAGGTTGCACCGCCAAAACGCACATCGATATTTAAATCGCCACGGTCTTTACGCACACTTTTAATCGGGATGCAGCCACAGGCTTTAACCCCTAGATCAAGCACCGCAATTTCATCCACGTCACGAATAGCGCCAAAAATAATCACACCTTCCCAGCCATTTTTAACTGCGCCTTCAGCAATCATATCCCCCATTAGCGCATGACGAAGAGAGCCACCGCCGTCAACGACCAAGACTTTACCTTTGCCGTCTTCTTTTTGTAGCTGGTGCTTCACGACTGAGTTATCTTCAAAACATTTGACGGTAACAATCTCGCCCGAAAATACACGGCGTTGTCCGAAGTCTTTAAAAATAGGCTCAACAATTTGTAGATTATCTGAATGCTCATCACTCAAATCACAGGTCACAAACTCAACAGACATACTTCCTCCAGAAATTTATTATTGGCGAAACATTAAACGCAAAGAGGCCGACGCCTTTTGGGGTTCACTGCTTCGAATTGGGTTAATATCAATGCCTCCACGACGCGTATATTGGCCACTGAGTGTTAATGACGTCAATGCAAACCGTGTCCACAAATCCTCAAACATTTGCTCTACAACTTGTTCGTGAAAACCTTGATGGTCTCGATAAGACACAATATAGCGAAGTAAACTGGCTTTGGAAATCTTTTGCCCCTGATAACGAATCACAATCGTCGCCCAATCAGGCTGGTTGGTCACTGGACAGTTTGAACGCAGTAGGTGGCTGTAGACAACAGCGCCCTCACCTTCCGTCTCCCCTGGTTCAGCTTTCAATAGCTCGGGGTTATAGTGATAGCCAGAATCATCAAAGGCTAAGTCTTGCTGATCTAAGCACTCGCCCTCAGGCTGTGCTCGCATTAGAGCCTCCTGCTCTTCAGGCATCATCACCTTAACGCGCACAGCCTGCTTAACACAGCTCGATAAGTCTTGCTCAATTTGGCGACATACCGCTTGAGCGCTATCAAATTGAGTCCAATTAAAGCTATTGAGATACAGCTTGAAGGATTTAGACTCGAACATGTTCGGGCTTTCACTGGGCACTTCAATTTGCGCGCAGGCGACCTGGGGCATGCCTTTTGCATTCAGCCATGATAACTCATAGGCAACCCAAAGGTCTTGGCCTTGCATAACGCCTGAGGCTTTAGTCTGAAACACCTCGCCATGCTCATTAACTCGGGGCAATGGCACCAAAATTGAAGCATCATAATGACGCGGATAATCTACCTGCTGACCTAAAAACTGACCTTTATCCATCTTCTACCTCAGGATTGACGGTGTTTGCCGATGCGCAATAACCACAAAGCAAAAACAAAAATAATCACATCAAAAACCAATAGCATGCCCATGGCCACTTCAATCGGCACATCTGAATGGCCCAACATGCCATAGCGCATCGCGTTAACCATATACAGAACCGGGTTCACTAGTGACAAGTTTTGCCAAAAATCTGGCAATAAATTAATCGAGTAAAACACTCCGCCAAGATAAGTCAGTGGGGTCAGCACAAAGGTCGGGATAATCGAAATATCATCAAAACGCTGAGCAAAAACCGCGTTGATCAAACCTGCACAAGAAAACAGCCAAGCGACCATAAACATCACTAAGAAGATCAGCAGCGCATGCTCAACCTGTAAATCCGTAAATAGCAGGGACACCAAGAGCACCAAAAAGCCCGTTAATAACGCTCGCAATATTCCGCCCATCATAAAGCTAACAGCGACAATCCAGTTAGGTGTTGGCGAGACGATGACTTCTTCAATCGATTTTTGAAACTTCAAACTAAAAAATGAAGACGCCACATTTGAATAGGAGTTGGTGATCACCGACATCATAATCAAGCCAGGAACAATAAATTCGATATAGGAAAAACCTTCCATATCACCAATACGTCCACCGATCAATTTACCGAATATCAAAAAATATAGCACCATCGTGATCACTGGCGGCAGTAGGGTTTGCTGCCAAATTCTCAAGAAACGACGAACCTCTTTTACGACAATCGTGAGAAAAGCTGTCCATTGTTGCTTAGCACCAAACTGGTTCATTTTTTCTCTCCCATCATGGCTGAATCACTGCTTTTTTTGGTCATACCTAAAAACAACTCCTCAAGGCGATTACTTTTATTGCGCAAACCCAAAACTGTTACTCCCTGCTCGCTTAACTGTGCAAAAAGCTGGTTAATCGGTTGGGCTTTTGGCCAAGCAATATCCAAGGTTTGCGGATCAGGTTGCGTGATGGTGGCCCCGTCAATCACAGGCAGGTTCGTTAAAGGCTCTGGTAAATCAATCAGATAATGCTCTGTTTGGATACTGGCTAGTAGCGACTTTTTATCGGTATTAACCACAACCTCACCCTGATCAATAATAATGATATTCCGACATAACTGTTCAGCTTCCTCGAGGTAATGTGTGGTTAAAATCACCGTTTTACCCGAGGCGTTCACCTCTTCAAGAAAGCGCCACATCAAACGGCGCAATTCTATATCAACGCCAGCGGTTGGCTCATCTAGAATCAAGATTTTAGGATCATGAATTAGCGCACGGGCAATCATCAAGCGACGCTTCATTCCACCAGAAAGTTGCATGGCTCTCGCCTCACGCTTATCCCATAAGCCTAGCGCCTTTAAGTAATGCTCAGCACGTGGTTTAGCGACATCAGCCGTGATGCCGTAATAACCCGCTTGGGTAATGAGAATATCCATCACCTTTTCAAAATTATTAAAATTAAACTCCTGCGGCACTAAACCGATATGTTGCTTAACCTGCGTGCGCTGACACACCAAGTCATAGCCATAAACCGATACATCGCCTGAGGTTTTTTCAACCAATGAGCATAAAATACCAATGGTTGTCGATTTACCCGCACCGTTAGGGCCAAGCAAAGCGATAAAGTCGCCATCTTGAACCGAAAAGGACACACCCTTAAGCGCTTTAACGCCTCCTGAGTAATGCTTTGTTAGCTGTTCAACTTGAATTGCTACTGTCATGAATTCTTGCCTTTTTTGTCAGTTTACTGGGTTATCTGTGAGTGATTTGTTAATCCATCATTTCAATAGAACTAAAGCCGTATCGAACCAAGCCTTCTTTTAATGGAATATCTTTAGAGGTCAAAACGGCATGGCGGCTACCATTGG
>JBPEWS010000273.1:0-1714 GCA_052032465.1 Pseudomonadales bacterium | reverse complement strand
GGCCCGCTAATGCATTTAATAAGGTGGATTTTCCTGCATTAGGCTTACCAGCCAGCACTACTGTTAGACCTTCTTGCAAAACCCGGCCCTGCTGGGCTTTTTGTAATGTCTCTTTAAGTGTATTGATCAGCTCACTGAGCTGGTTTTTGACTTGTTCATCTTGAATAAAATCAATGTCTTCATCCGGGAAATCCATTGCGGCTTCAACATACAAACGAAGATGCAATAATTGATCACTGACACGATGAATAAATTGAGAAAACGCACCTTGCAAAGAGGCATGCGCATTTTTAGCGGCTTGCTCCGTCTGTGCATTGATGAGATCGGCGATGGCTTCTGCCTGCGCTAGATCAATTTTATCATTCAGATAAGCACGCTGAGTAAATTCACCGGGCTGCGCTAATCGTGCACCTAGCTTTACGCAACGATTAACCAAGCTATTGAGCACCACCATACCGCCATGGCATTGAAGCTCAACGACATCTTCTCCGGTAAAAGAAAACGGGGCTTGAAAATAAATCGCCAAACCGGTGTCGATGGCTTGTTGGTCTGCACTGAAAAAGGTTTTTAATAGCGCTTTGCGCGGCTCAAGGGTGTATTCTGTTTGGCAAATCGTTTGAACAATAGTAAGCGCTTGCTTACCTGACAATCTAACGATACCAATAGCGCCCTGTCCGGGCGCTGTGGCTATACTGACAATAGTATCCGTAGAATTAATCATCCAGACTACGGTTAATCCACCATTGCTGTGCAATCGTGAGTACGTTGTTGGTTAACCAATAAAGCACCAAACCTGCTGGGAACCAGAGGAATAAAATGGTGAACATCCAAGGCATCCATTTCATCACCGATTGTTGCATCGGATCTTGTGGTGTTGGGTTAAGCTTCATTTGGAAATACATTGAAACACCCATCAACAACGGAAGGATGAAAAGCGGATCCAGCAATGATAAATCTTGAATCCACAAGAAAGGTGACTGACGAAGCTCTACACTTTCCAGTAAGACCCAATACAGTGATAAAAAGACCGGCATTTGCAGCAAGATTGGCAAACACCCCCCCATTGGGCTGATCTTTTCTTTTTTGTACAGTGCCATCATTTCTTGAGATAGCTTTTGGCGATCGTCCTTATATTTTTCACGAAGTGTTTTCATTTTCGGTGCAAATTTACGCATCTTCGCCATCGATTTATAGCTCGAATACGACAATGGATAAAGCGCTAACTTGATCAAGAACGTCAGGCCGATAATCGCCAGACCCCAGTTACCCACCAAACCATAAATCCATTTCAATCCAGCGAATAAGTATTTTGCAATAAACCATAGGAAACCATAGTCAACCGTTTGCTCAAGACCAGGCTTGATTTCACTCAAACGCTCTTGAATTTTCGGGCCGACATACAGCTGGGCGCCAAGTGTTTGGCTTGTATTAGGGTTAATCAATACCTGCTCATCTTCAAAGGTAACATAGTTCATCTCACCTTTTTGACGGGTCGATAAACGGTGCTGGCCTTGCTCAGAAGGAATCCAAGCCGATAAGAAGTAATGCTGAACCATCGCAATCCAACCACCTTCGGTTGAGACTTTCGGATTATCGTCATTAAAGTCATCAAAGGTGAGTTTATTAAACGTCTCCTCGGGTGTGCCGTAAGCTCCACCTAAGAAGGTAGGCAATGGAATAAAACCAGCATTAGCCGATGACGGATCATCGGCGC